>NZ_DATMXX010000175.1:0-5448 GCF_035561255.1 Sporomusa sp.
ATCTATATCTAAGAAGGGAGCATTAGTACATGACGAAAAAAGATTATAACTGGGTTGTCGGTGGTCTGACACTGGTGCTCACGCTTGCTGTCTTGTTTGGGGGACAATTATTATGGAATAAATACGCGGTAGCTAACCCAATTAACAAAACGTTTCAGAATATCGACGGGGTGGAATCTGTTCATATTGGTCCTTTAAATGAACAAGGAAGAACTGGAGAACCCATTAAAATATATGTAAAGCTTGCTCATGTGCCGAATTTACAGAAGCTGTATGGTGAGATGGCTGAAGGCTTAAAACAGGTGAGTGGACAGAAGAAATATGATATTATTATCCAGGATAATCGCACACCCGATCTGGATAAATTTTACTATTCTATCCATTATACGATTCAAGAAGCCATTTTCACCGGGAATTTTACGGAAATGGCTGAGCGTATTGAAGCTAAGGCCAGCATCGCAGGTGTAGAAACGCAGACTTATGTAGATACCAACAAAGTTTATTTGCAAATGACCAAAGGCACAAATGAAATGTATGTGGTAGTTGCACGTGCTGACAGTAGACAAGGGGTGAAATAGGATGCGATATCTTGAGATTGGTATTGGGATGGCAATAGCTATACTTATGTTTTTAGCTATTCAAGGGATTGATTTGCTGCCGATACTTTTTATTGTTGGACTAGCTGCTGCATTTTTGTATGTCAATAGCAAGCGTACCGGCAACAAGTCGTTTGTTATAGTCTCTAAAGGGATGGCTGAAGAACAATTGATAAGTTTTGATGATATTGGCGGTCAGGATATGGCTAAAGGGGAATTATGTGAAGCTCTTGAGTTTATCAAAGATGTTGAACGAATTAAGACCTTAGGAATTCGTCCGCTTAAAGGCATCTTACTCAATGGACCACCAGGTACCGGTAAAACGCTGCTCGCAAAAGCGGCAGCCCATTTTACCGGATCGGCGTTTTTAGCAGCCAGTGGTTCAGAGTTTGTTGAGATGTATGTCGGTGTTGGGGCCCAGCGGGTCCGACAGCTGTTTAAGCAGGCCCGTGATGTGGCAAAACGCAATGATAAGGCCAGTGCGGTTATTTTTATTGACGAAATTGAGGTTTTGGGTGGTAAACGCGGCCAAAACGCTGGTCACATGGAGTATGATCAGACCCTAAATGAGCTTTTAGTGCAAATGGACGGTATGTCGGAGAATGATGCTATTCGCATCTTAGTGATTGGTGCAACCAATAGGATTGACATTCTTGATTCGGCTCTGCTTCGCCCAGGTCGCTTTGATCGTCAGGTTAAGGTTGATTTGCCTGATAAGAAAGGACGGATGAGAATTCTCCAATTGCATACCCGTAATAAACCATTGGCTGACGATGTTTCACTGGCCGATGTGGCTAATGACACCTTTGGTTTTTCCGGGGCTCATTTAGAAAGTGTGGCTAATGAAGCTGCTATTCTGGCATTTAGGGAAAGTTCCGGAACAATTACTGCTCAGCATTTACGCAGCGCCGTGGAAAAGGTAATTATGGGTGAAAAGCTTGACCGGATTCCAAACACAGATGAGAGAAATAGGATAGCTGTGCATGAGACCGGACATGCGCTGTTAAGTGAGTATACTTCGCCAGGCTCAGTAGCCAGCGTGAATGTAGTAGCACGCGGTAATGCCCTGGGCTATGTCCGGCAGACGCAGCAGGACGATATCTATTTATATACTGTTGACTACATCAAAAGCAAGATTGCGGTAGCTGTAGCCGGGGCGATTGCCGAAGAAATGTTTCTTGGTACACGCAGTACCGGTGCAGCCAACGATTTTAAGCAGGCTGCCGATATGGCTAAAGAAATAGTATTTGGCGGTATGTCTGAGCTCGGTATTGTATCGCCTGATGATGTGCCGAAAGAGCTTTTACACAATACGATTACCGGCATTTTTAAACAGATTGAATCTCAGGTAAAAGCAATTCTTACTGATCATCAGACAGCTTTCACCCAAATTATAGACACATTACTAGCTAAAGAGTTTATCTCTGGTGATGAATTTAGGGTTCTTTTAAATGGTAATGAACAAGCTGCATAATGTTGCATCCAGCAGTTGGACGTTTTTTTTGCATACTCCTGCGTTTCGAGGAAAGAATAAATTTTGGTATGATAAAAACAACAATCCTTTTAGGCGGCGGCGCTTCTGCCGCGGAGGGCGCGCCAGTACAAAGTATGCTCTTTAAAAAATATTTTAAAGAACTCCGGGATAAGAATAATTACAGCGACGTTAAACGGGTAAGCGAACTTTGTGCCTATTTTAAACAAATATTTTTTATTGATGTCCTTCATGATGATCTGGATACTATCAATTTTCCGACCTTTGAAGAGGCAATTGGTCTTTTAGATTTAGCTGTTCGCAAGCGACAGTCTTTTAAAGATTTCGACCTCGAGAATCTTGCTAAAGGTAGTAATCGTATTGGTTTTATTAGGCAATATCTGGTGTTGTTAATGGCTGAGGTACTGGAAGATAAAACATCAGATGTACAAGGTCTTCATCGTGGTTTAGTGGACCGTCTGAGCGAACTTGACTGTCTGACTGATATGATATTTCTATCTACTAACTATGATGTATTGATCGATCAGGCGCTAACTTCTAGAGATGATATTGCTGTTGATTATGGCATAGACTTCACTAATTATATAAGCCCAGTTTATCTACAGCAACTGAATAAGCCTATTGTTAATCTTTATAAGGTACATGGCTCGCTTAATTGGTCTTATTGCCCGACTTGTAATGCATTAAAGCTAATTAATTACCAACAGGGAATTCTTCGCTTGCTAACAGATCCATCACAGGCATTGTGTGCAACTTGCCAGTCAATAAAAACACCAGTTATTGTACCGCCGACTTTTTTTAAAGACATGTCAAATAGTTTTTTAAATATTGTTTGGCACAAAACTGAAATAAGCCTGCGTGACACGGAACACCTTATTTTTTGCGGTTATTCATTTCCAGACGCTGATATGCATATAAAATATCTGATAAAACGAATTCAGACCAATCGTAATGATCGTCTGCGCATAACTGTAATTAACAACTATCCAGGGAAAAAGCAGGAAAAGATCGACGAAGAGAAAAAACGCTATTCGCGATTTTTAGGTACCAATATATTGTTCACTAATGATACATTCGAAGATTTTTGTAAGCAACCGGAAAAGTTCTTATAAGAAAAAGAGGCGCCGCTGTTATGTGCATGATGTGCATAACAGCGGCGCTTTTTTTTCTGCTTATTTATTAGTGTTAAATGCGAGAAGAAAAACTTTGCTGCCATGTTTACTAGCAAACTCTTTCTCAAATTTTTCAAGGGTACTAAGTTCTTCTGTAGATAAAGCGGCAAAATTGACATTGTTAGTGTGCATGATACAACCCCTTTCTATAATGGACATATCATTAATTTTTCCCATTATAGAAATTATATGCTAGTCTACTTTAGGCGACCGCTACAGTTTAAAACATTCCGGATCTTGTGTTTGACCATGCCTGTGATGGCTTCACGGGCAGGTTTGAGGTATTGACGAGGGTCAAAGTCGGACGGGTTCTTGGATAAATGCTCTCTGACTGACGCTGTCATAGCTAAACGAAGATCGGTATCAATATTAATCTTACATACTCCTAGTTTACCGGCCCTAAGCAGCATATCCTCGGGTACGCCTTGTGCACCTTTTATCTGCCCACCATAATTATTGCATTTTTCCACAAACTCAGGTAGTACAGTAGAGGCGCCGTGCAACACAAGGGGAAAAGCCGGGAGAAGCCTGGAGATTGTTGTTAAGCGGTCAAAATCAAGGTTGCAATCGCCTTTAAATTTATAAGCGCCGTGGCTGGTGCCGATGGCAATAGCCAATGAATCTACACCGGTACGTTCAACGAACTCAACAGCTTGATCTGGATCAGTATATGTAGCGTCTTTGGTGCTGACATTGACGGCATCCTCGATACCAGCCAAACGGCCAAGCTCAGCTTCGACAACAACACCGCGTTCATGGGCGTATTCTACTACTTTTTTAGTAAGAGCAATATTTTCTTCAAATGGCAGTTTTGAGCCGTCGATCATGACAGAAGTAAAACCACCATCAATGCAAGATTTACAGATTTCAAAATCCTCACCATGGTCAAGATGTAAGCAAATAGGCAGGCCTGAATCATCTATAGCGGCTTCAACCAGCTTCATTAAGTAGATATGTTTAGCATATTTGCGGGCGCCGGCAGATACCTGGAGGATCAGTGGGGCCTGCTCTTCCTTGGCTGCGTCAACAATACCCTGGATAATTTCCATGTTATTAACGTTAAACGCTCCAACAGCGTATTGTCCTGCATACGCTTTTTTAAACATCTCTTTCGAAGTGACTAATGACAAATGAAATCCCTCCTATATTTTCCCTGAAAATCAGATATATGATAGCATATTTCCCATACATTATAGCATATTTGTAACCGGCTCGCCAAGTTGGCTTATAAGATCTGTCAAGTCACCAGGAATAGGGCTGATAATATCGGTAATCTGTTGCGTAATTGGATGTGGTAAGCTGATCTTAGCTGCATGCAATGCCTGTCGGTGAATTAAGTTTGTTGGCCCACCATACAAGTCATCACCTAGTAATGGGCAGCCAATATGGTTTAAATGTACCCGTATCTGGTGGGTACGTCCAGTTTCTAGTATGATCTCAAGCAAACTGGCATTTTTAAAGACATTAAGTACACGATAATGGGTAATTGCCTGCTGACCGGTTAGGCTAACCTCGCGTTCAATTATGCTTCCGGGCTTCCGGCCAATAGGGACATTGATGCTCCCTTCGGGCGGATAGGGTAGGCCTGCGGCGATGGCCAGGTATGTTTTTGTTAACTGTTGTTGGTTTTGATTCAGCCAATGCTGAATATCTGGTCGTTTGGCAATAAGTACTAGGCCTGAGGTATTGCGATCAAGCCTGTTGACGGGATGGAAACCACATGAGTAATTTTGTTGCTGATAATAATGCATAACAGCATTTGCTAAGGTTCCAGAATGCTGGCCGGATGCCGGGTGCACCAGCATACCGGCGGGCTTATCTGTGGCTAAAAGCCATTCATCCTCATAAGCAATGGACAGCGGTAAGTTTTCCGCCATGATTGTCGAATCTTCCGGCCAGGTGACAGTAACTATATCACCGGGATAAACCAAGCCATGTATCGTTGCCGGGAAGTTATTTACCTTGAGTGTTCCTTTGTATTTTATCTTACGCCATAAAGTTAGCGATATCCCCGCCTGACGGCGTAGAAAATCTTTTACCGATAGGGTGGGGCAGGTTAATGGTACTGCAAAATCAGGCATTGCGACTCCTCGAATTAATTAATGCTGTGAAGTAGTATTCGTATTATCGAGATTAAAATCCTTTAAAAAAATAAAGGAGGCAGATGCCTCCCTTGCAATAATGGATA
>NZ_DATMXX010000176.1:0-9456 GCF_035561255.1 Sporomusa sp.
AGGAGTGGAACCTATAAGTTCCACTCCTTTTGATTTATCTACTATTATATCACTTATAAAGGCTCCGCCACAAATAAAAGGTCGCATATGCTTCCCAGCCCCGCCAGGGCAAGGCCAGCCGCTGCAGGTCAGCAGGAGATGGCTTTTGAGCTCCCGCTAGACAGGCCTTCACAGCATTTTGTAATCCGGCATCACCTATCGGAAAAGCATTTAATTGCCTGAGGCATTTCAACAGCACATAGTCGGCTGTCCATTCCCCCACTCCCTTAAGACTTACCAGGCTGTTTTTCATAGCTAACGATGTTGGTTCACAGAGTAATTCTTCTTTGCTTAGCTGATTGCCCACAATGGCCTGGGCTGCACCAATGAGATAGGCTGCTTTCTGTCTAGAAAACTGCATCGGCAAAAAATCATCAACAGTTAAGCCTGCCACGATCTCCGGCAAAGGAAACAGCCAATGCTGACGGCCTGCGGAAGTGATCTGCTCACCAAATGCCTGTACAAAACGCCGTTTCAGATTATAGGCAAATGTTAAATTTATCTGCTGTCCGATAATGGCCCAGGCAATTGCCTCAAACAAATCAGGTATGCCTACAATGTGCAGCCCCCGGTAATGTTCAATCAATGGTGCCAGCATCACATCTGCTCGCGCCATTTCGTAAAATGGCCTAATATCTGTATCAAGATTAAACCATTCCACCACATATTGCTTTGCAGCATCCTGTAATATATCATCATCCTTATGCCCGGAAAACATGACTGCTAGTTTACCTGCCGCCGGTGCAGTTATCTTCAGTATCACCTGACATCCATTTACCCTAATTGCTTTATAAACGGTATCCTCTTCCACTATATACAAACAATCAAGTGGGGATAAACGAAGAAAAGCCACCTGCTCATCAAAACAGAATTCTGGTAATGTATCTATTTCGAGAGGCTGACCTGATCGATTCATGGGCGGTCACAATCTGCTTTTATCCTGCCTTTGCTCTGTTCAAGCATAAGCAATCTTTGTTTAAGACCAAGTCCGCCCCGGTAGCCTGTAAGTGACCCATTGGTACCAATAACGCGGTGACAGGGAATAAATATTGGAATTGGATTGCGGTTGTTGGCAAGTCCAACAGCCCTGAACGCCTTTGGGTTACCCACTTTTATCGCAATGTCTTTATATGACGCAGTTTCACTATAGGGTATCTCACAGAGTCTTGTCCAAACCTGTTGCATAAAGTCGGTGCCGTCAGGTGCCAGAGGTAGTGTGAATTCTTCAAGTGAACCTGAGAGATAATTGTAAAGTTGCTGAGCTGCTTCCTTAAGGACCGGAGTCTCATATATCACACTGTCCTGTGGTATCTGGTCTTCCGCAAAATAAAGATTTGTAATACTGCCCTGCTGTTCACTGATACCAATTTTACCGATGTCAGTCTGATAGAAATATAAAGCCACTATAAATCACCTCGCCTTTTTCTAAACTGATTAGGTGTAACGCCTATTTGCTCTTTAAAGCACTTATAAAAGTTAGATAAGCTGATAAAACCGGCCGTATAAGCAACCTCGAGAATATTACGGTCTGTTTGTTCAAGTAATCTTACTGCCGACTCCACTCTTATTTTTGTCAGATATTGTGCCGGGGTAAAACCGACATGCTGCTTAAATAGTCTGGCTAAGTGGGGTGAACTCACGCCAAGCTGTTTTGAAATCTCACCTACCTCGATTGACTGGTTATATTGTTGATCAAATATCGCTAACGCTTTCCTCACAAGCTCTATATCTGGTTCGAAAACGAGTACATCCGGACGGCATTTTTTACACGGCCGAAAACCGGCTGAAATTGCCTGATCTAACTTACTGAAGAAAACAACATTTTCGCGCCTGGGGGTTTTTGCCCTGCAGGCCGGGCGGCAAAAAATACCTGTCGTTTTTACCCCATAGAAGAACAGTCCATCACAGCTCTTATTGCACTCTGTCACGGCCTGCCATTTCACGCTATCAGGAATATCGCCTGTCTTTTCCATCAGCTTTCTCCTTATGAATGTACATCAATGAAGCGTTGTAATTCCTGGTGCCAAGCATCAGGCTCATATGTGCCGTTGGTAGTATCCTCGCCCCATAACAAATCAACTATATAGTGTGGCTTCTTCCCGCCAATGTGCATTGCTTTAATACAGGAAACACAATAGACTACCACATCTTCAACAGGCATTTCGTCTGCACGTTTTTTCATTTTCTCTTTGACCTGTACTAACGGTAAAGTACCATAAAAACTATCACCGCAACAAGTCGCTTGGGTTTGTGTATTTCGGGGTTCAATGACCTTTATATTCATCTTGGTAAGAAGCTTTCTGATTGCCCTATGCACACGTTCCTCCGTGCGTGTGGGACATGCATCATGAACAGACATTGTCATGCCCCGATAGTCTGGGAACGGGAATGTATTGCTTTCTGCTACTATTTCCCAAAGCGATATCGTGGAAATGCCCTCATACAGTTCTCTGTATCGTCTGTCACAACCTGCACAGGTATTGATTATCTTTGTTCCAGGTGAAAGCCGGGGATTATTTCTGCAACAAATCAGATGCTCAGCTATACCATCGGATTCTTTGTTTAAAAAATAGTGCATTCTTTTTGCAAGCTCCGGTTTATATAGTATGAGTGCACAACCGGGAGCATAAGCCTGCTTCATATTATTCCTCCTGATTACTCCGTATATCACACATTTTACATGAAAACCAGCCATAAATCTTCCTGTATTTTAACGGGCAATTTCAATATACTATCTTATTAAAGGGAGCGAGTTTTCCTGGGGGGAATTGTTTAATGACAGAGGCACTCTCTATAGGCATTCGCACTTTACTAATATTATTGTTTCTGCTGCTCGTTTCCAGAATACTAGGCCGAAGAACACTATCAGAATTGACCTTCTATGATTTTGTCATCGGTCTTGTCATTGGAGAAATTGGCGGTTCGGCCATCACTGATGCTGCTTTTAGTATCCATAACGGGATAGTTGCGATAACGGTCGCAACACTATGGGTTCTGGCTATTAATAAGTTATCCCTGCTATCGCTGCCAGCCCGGAAGCTTCTCGAGGCGGAGCCGCTGCTGGTAATACATAACAGTAAAATTTTAGAAGACAACCTGAGAAAGCGTTACTATAATGTCAATGACCTTTTAGAGATGCTTCGTAAGCAAGGGATCTTTGATCCCCAACAAATCGCATTAGCATTGATAGAGCCGGATGGTCAGCTTAGCGTCTTAAAGAAACAGGACTATCAAACCCCGACACTAAAAGACTTTAACCTTCAGAATCAAAACCAAATCTCATTGGAAACTTCACCAGGCACAGAGCTTATTATCGATGGAAAAATCATTGAGCAAGGATTGGTCCAAAGCGGATTAACCATTGAACAGTTACAGCAACAGCTAAACAACCTGGGAATTATTGATGTGGCTAACATAACCTTGGCAATGTTTACACCTGAGGGAAAACTCTATGTTGACAAGCGAAACGATGAACCTGGTGGCCATCCCAAATAAGAATCTCAAAAGTTAATAACAAAGCTCGTGCGACTTATAGTAAAGTTTGCACGAGCTTTGTTCGATAAGAGCAACAGTGAACCCTTACGTCATGCCGCAGAATATAATGACTGTGAGGTGATAACTATGCAACCTGTTATTATATATCCCCCTACGATCGACTGGGATTACCTTCACCAACGCCCGCAACAACTGCTTAAAGCCCTGGCAGGGCTTGGCTGCATCGGTATATTCTGCAATGTAAATCTGCATAAACGTCATCCTGATGGCATGATCAAACTCACAGAGAACCTGCTGCTGGCAAACGGTCAGGGATTTAATACAGCCGTAGAGTGGGCACGGGCTAGCTACCCTTGCCACCCTCTAATAGCCTACTTCACCTATCCGGCTCACATCAGGCAAATCCAGTCTGCAAGAATCGATCTTAGTATCTTTGATTCGGTCGATGAACCGGCTGACGAATTTGCTAATTGGCTGCCTGACTATGCCAAAGCTGTACAACAGGCAAATGTTGTTACTGCCACGGCCTGCTCGCTTGTAAACAGAGCCCGTTCGATCGTAAAAAAGGAAATTCACTTTCTCCCCAACGGCTGTGATTACGACCATTTTAAGCTTGCGCAAACTCGCCATCCTATCAACTGGCCACCCTTCAATGGGAACAAGCCCATTATCGGTTATATCGGGGCTATCGCGCCCTGGCTGGATATGAAATTAGTCAATTCCATGGCCAGGTGCTTGCCTGATTACGAATTTGTGTTTATTGGTTCATTATTGTGCCAAAGATCAATAGCCTTTACCAATGGCAATATGCACTACCTGCATCACCAGGATTACTCCCATTTACCCCGCTATCTGAGTAATTTTAGTCATTGTCTAATCCCCTTTAAGATTACGGAAATGACCAGAGGGGTTAACCCGGTAAAATTCTGGGAGTACCTTGCCAGCGGCATCCCCATTCTGAGCACCCCCTTACCGGGGCTCTCCCATGAATGTGTTACCATCATCACTGAGGATCTGTTTCCTGGTTTTTCACCGCCAATTGATAAGCAAGGACGCGCTGCCAGAATTCAGTTAGCCCGCGAAAACTCCTGGACAGACCGGGCCCATAAACTACTAAAAATTATTTGCAGTGAGTTAGAGTGTGGTTAATGTTCGGTCACCATCCACAATCGGCTGATAGATATCCAGTTCACAATAATTATCCTTGGATAAATTGGTATCAATAACTTCAAACCTAAAAGTATCGGCAAATTTATAACCAGAATTGAAAATCCACTTAGAATACATATGCACAAGCAACCGCCCTACTTGCCTGCCATTAATGTCATCCGGACGAAAAAAACCGATAAAACGAAATACAACATATTTATGGGCAGGTATCAGAATCCCTTCCATGCCTTCAGGGGTCTGCTTATAATCATGTACCTGAATGGACGGCATGTAATAGATACAGCCTTTGTCATTTTCACTCCAGTCTGTATAGCCGAAGTAAACCTGCGGATCAACAGCGTTGCTGATCCGCTGCTTCTCATTGTAAAAAAAATCACGGCCATACAAGTTGGCCACCCGGTCACCTGATTTACTCATGATCTTATGCTTTATTCCCACAAGGCCAAATTTCTGTTTAAACATAAAAAACGGCTTGTATATTACAGAGTTATCAACTGACATAATCTCATCAATATTTAGCTTCTCCTGAATAACTAAAGACATTGGTTCTGATCTTACTTTTAAAGGCGTAAATCCGAACTTTTTACGAAAGGCCCTAATAAATGATTGTTCATAATCAAAACCGAAATCCATAGCAATATCAATGATTCTCTTATTCGTATCTTTAAGTTCAGAAATACTGGCTGAGAGCTTGCGGGATTGAACATACTCCATCAGGGATTCTCCAGTCAACGACTTAAACATCCTGTGCAGGTGATATTTTGACATCCCACAGGAAACAGCAATATCATCCAGCGTGATCTTCTTATAGAGATTATCTTCAATATAACAAATACACGTTGCGATAGTTTCTTTCAAATCCATACTGCCCGCCCCCTAGCCCTCTGTACAAATCCAGTTTAGGTCTCTGAAATAAATCTTATAATCATTGATAAGCCTTAATAACCAAGGTGGCATTATGTCCGCCAAAGCCAAAGGAATTTGTCAGCGCATGTGAAACTTTTGCTGCTTTACCAAGATTCGGGATATAATCCAAATCACACTCAGGGTCTGGATTCTTATAGTTAATCGTCGGCGGCAGGAAGCCTTCCTTTACTGCACATGCAGTAATTATTGACTCAACTGCCCCTGCTGCGCCAAATAAATGGCCTGTCATTGATTTCGTAGAGCTTACAGCCAATTGATAGGCATGGTCCCCGAAAACAGCTTTGATCGCAGCCGTCTCGCTTTTATCATTTAACTCAGTTGAGGTACCATGGGCATTAATATATTGAATATCTGCCGGGCTTAGACCAGCATCAGCCAGAGCCAGGCTCATACACGCCGCACCACCTGCTCCCCCTGGCGCAACTGCAGTAATGTGGTACGCATCATTCGTACAGCCATAGCCTGCAACCTCGGCAATAATATCAGCCCCCCGTCCTAACGCATGATTAAGTTCTTCGAGAATAAGGACCCCGGCTCCTTCCCCCATAACAAATCCATCCCGTTCCATATCGAAGGGCCTGCAAGCAGTAGCAGCATCCGGATTTGTTGTCATCGCCTTACTTGCATTGAATCCTGCCATCGCCAATCGGGTAATGGGCGCCTCAGCCCCGCCGGCAATCATAACATCAGCCGTATTGCGCTGGATTACCCGATAGGCATCACCGATTGCATTTGTCGATGAAGCACAGGCAGTTACAACACACTCGACAAAGCCCTTAACCCCAAACTTAATCGCAATCATGCCAGCCGCCATATTGGGTAACATCATGGGCACCATGAAGGGACTGACCCTGTCTGCACCCTTTTCTAAGAGTACATTATGTTGATTCTCCAGGGTCTCCAAACCACCGATGCCTGAGCCGATGATCACACCGGCCCGCTCACTGTTGGTTATTACTAAACGTGAGTTCCCGATCGCCATTTGGGTAGCGGCTACGGCATACTGGGTAAACCGGTCCATTCTCTTAATCTCTTTTTTCTCAATAAAACTAGTGGGGTCGAAATCCTTTATTTCTGCCGCAACCTGGGTGGACAAACCGGCCACATCGATCCGTTCAATACGACTAATACCGGATTGTCCATTCTTAATCGAATGCCACAGCTTATCTGCTCCTAATCCCAGGGAGGTAACTGCCCCCATCCCGGTAATAACCACACGTCTGCTCATCTGTAATCCCCCATTCTTTTTATTATTGCCGCAGTCTGCATAAAAGCATCCGGCCTCATTCTTACTGTTGCCTACACCACAAAGATTACCTTGATAACACTTAACAACTGTAACATACACCTAACAGCAAAAATGAACAACTATTGCTTTTATCAAGAAAAAGGGGACACTCTGGTAATATAAAAAACCGCGAATATTCGCGGTTTTTTATATTACCAGAGTAAGCGGAGCCTGCCCTCATCCATTCGGTGACAATTAACTATTGAGTTTTTTCAGCGTATGCGCCATATTTTTACCTAACGTTTGGAATGTTTGGATACCCTCATCATCTTTTTGGATGTCCCCCGGCTCCAAGGCCAGCGTCATATTCCAGTAGCTCGAACTGGGAATAACCATTTCAGCAATGCCAAAAAAGAAATTGATGGCAGAATAGGTGAAAGTAGAGCCTGCCCGCCGGACAGAAACTACTGCAGCACCGACTTTCCCCCTGAGCAGATCCCCACCATTTGCTTTGGCAACAAAACCACAGCGGTCAATCAGCGCTTTCACCTCTGTGGAAACATTACTGAAATAGGTGGGAGAGCCAATAATAATTCCATCAGCCTCCTGAATCTTTTGAATGAACGTATTCATCTCGTCATCCTGCCGAATACAGCGATTGTCCTTGGTCTCCCAGCACTTTCCGCAAGCAAGGCAACCATAAACCTTACGCCCGCCAAGTTGAATAACCTCAGTATCAATTCCTTCCTTGTTTAATTCCTCAAGTACGATTTTGATACCCTGCGCAGTATTTCCGTTTACCCTCGGGCTACCATTAAAGGCAATTACTTTCATTATGTACCCTCCTATATTTTCATTTTTTGGGTTTTCCTAAGCTATATCTTTTGATATAATTATAATTACTAGTATACAACCAAGCAAGTACGCACTTATTTGTATCCTAGTATCTATTTGGATACTGAGAGGATGGTAACTATGATTCATTACAAAAATACCGAATATCAATGTTCGATGGAACTGACGCTGGAGCTCATCGGCGGGAAGTGGAAATCGCTTATTCTATGGTATCTTGGTGATAATACCCTGCGGTTTAGCGAGCTTAAAAAAGCCCTGCCTAAAGTTACGCAAAAAATGCTGACCCAGCAACTCCGGGAATTAGAACAAAGCGGGTTGGTGTATCGCTATATATATACCCAGATACCGCCCAAAGTAGAATATTCGCTCACAACATCCGGCAAAAGCCTCTTACCTATTTTGGCCTCTCTCTGCGAATGGGGTCAAAATTATGTGAATGAGGTTGAGCCATCCAACCAGCAAACAAGTTGCCAGGCATCAAATCAACTATCTACAACGCGTTAAAGTTCTGCAGGCGGGTGGTGTGTTGGCAAAAGCGGAAGTCAAGCGCCAGCGGTGGAGCGTTGTCAATACACCACCCGCCTGCGCCTGCAAACTCTTTACTGCGGAATATATAAGCATCTTTGGAATAGCGATCTGTCTAAATGGTAATTAGGCTCAATATACCAAATCCAGCTATTATTATTCCTGAAAGTTGGTTAATCCAGGTCAGTCGCCGCTGGTCAAAGCTCGCTCGAAGCATAACCACCATTCCACTTAAGGTCACCCACCACAGCATTGACCCAATAAATACTCCCAAAACCAATATTCCGGCTGCGTTGTAATTGCCGGCAGTCTCACCGATCCCTAATCCTGCAAAAACAGCGGCAAATGACATGATCGTGAGCGGATTAGTCATGGTTAAGAAAAAGGCAGATATATAGGTTGCAAGAAGTCTTTTGTCGCCCGCCTTGGCCGCTACCTCTCCTGGTATTGATGTAAATGTGGTATAACCCAGATAAAGTAAAAATAGTCCGCCAAATAAGCGCAAATATGATTGATGATCAAGGAAAAATGCGGAAATGGCAGTTAAACTAAAAGCAGCAATACAACCATACAGGGCATCAGCCGTTGCTGTTCCCAGACCGGAAAGACAACCATTCAGCATCCCCTGAGAGAGTGTGCGGCGAATACAAAGTACGCCAATCGGCCCCACCGGGGCTGCTATAGAAAACCCTAGTATTATACCTTTAATAAGAAAAATCAGTTCCAACGTTCTTCTACCCTCTCTCTGGTTTTATTGGCAATACCGGCGTTTCTTTGATTGTAGATAAAACTACAGTTGTACGGGTTCTGATACCTGGTAAAGACTTTATTTCTTCACTGATTAACCGCTCAAGGTCGCGGGTACTTGTACACCGTACTTTTAAAATATAATCTTCCGCACCTGCAATATGATGACACTCCTGTATTTCAGACACGATTTGAACCATCTTTAAAAACGCCGGTTTCTGCTCCGGACGATCCAAAGTAACTGCTATTAAAGCAGCCAGACCATAACCGATTGCCTCAGGATCGATCAGTGCAGCATAACCTTTGATTATCCCTGATTCCTCCAGCTTACGAACCCTGTCAGCAGCGGCAGGAGCAGACAACCCAAGAAGTGCCCCCAGGTCTGCCCAGGTTGCCCGTGCTTGCCCCATAAGCCGCTGTATTACCTTTAGATCATTATTATCCAAATAACTACACCTTCTTTTATAATG
>NZ_DATMXX010000177.1:0-10319 GCF_035561255.1 Sporomusa sp.
GGTATTATATATTATAATCTATAATGCCTATATAGACAAATAACGTCAAAAAAAGAAGCCGTCTCGGCTTCTCTTTTATTTCTCTTCTTCTTCTTCTTCTTCTTCAAAGACCATTTCTTCGTATGCTTTACGAACCTGCTCAAACTCTTCATCTGTTGGATCCAGGTAGATCTCTTCACCATTTTCGTCAACGTCAATGCGGGCGATAAAAACATCAGCTTCTTCACCACAGCCACAACCACAGCTGTCATCGCTGCATTCACAGCCTTCTTCATCGACGTCAATTGGGACCAGTATGGCAAAACGCTTATCGCCAACAGGAACAATCATATCTTCGCGATAATAGTATTCGTTGCCTTCTTCATCAGTCATGACTACTACCGGCTCATCGTCAAACTCCATAATATCATCTTGTTCGTTATCTGCCATTTTTCTTCACCTCTTTTTACTCATACGCAATATCCATTGTATCCTAGAAAACATATCCTGTCAAGGAAACCGCTGTAAAGGGTAGTTACCCCCGGGATAAACTGTCAAGATATCCTTGCAGGATGAAAACAGCAGCCATTTTATCGATAACCTGCCGACGTTTAGCCCTGCTAACATCAGCTGCAATCAGTGCTTTTTGAGCGGCTACGGTAGACAGGCGTTCATCCCAAAATTTAATCTCAACATTTGGTACAGCTTGGACCAAATCATTAGCAAAGTCTTTTACAAGTTCGCCTCTTGGTCCGATAGTGCCATTCATGTTTTTTGGCAAACCAATAACGACCAGCCCGACCTCATACTGGGTGATAAGTTCGTTGAGTCTGGCGAAATCCCTAGCAGCCGATGTTCGCCTAACTACTTCAACTCCCTGAGCTGTCAACTTAAGTTCGTCGCAAACTGCCACCCCAATGGTTTTATCCCCGACATCAAGTGCTAGTATGCGCATAGTTCCTCCAGATTATTAAAATTTATTAAATCAAACTATTTTTAAGCAAAATTCCGGGCAATACGCGCCACAGTAGCCGCATAATATACACTCTTTGGGCGCTACAGTTGCCTTGTTATTTGTTATGGTGATTGCCTTCATAGGACATCGCTGCGCGCACTGGCCGCAGCCAACGCACCAATCTTCAACTAATAGCCGCCTGGGTGTTTTGGCCACTTTATCCCAAAGCTCATTATCCGGAATTTGTCCTGAGAATACCCTGCAATTGAGAATTACCTCATCAATTGTCTGCATGCCAACAGCAATTGATGTAATGCCAGGCTGGGACAGCACCCAGGAGAAGGCTTGTCCTGCTATATTATTTAAATGACCGCCGCCCAATGCCTTCATTGCATATATGCCTTTTCCGCAATCAGCCGCAAATTGTATAGCGGAGAGCATTTCTTCGGTAGTACCGTCAGTAATCCCTATACCCTTTATATTGATTATGGGATGAATTACATCTACTTCTTCAATTAACGCCGCCGCCCGTACAACATCGATGGTATGTGTTGACACCCCTATTGCCCTGATTAGCCCCTGCCGTTTAGCATCACATAAGTAAGACAGGGCATCAGCATGTCCTTTCAATGTCATCCGTGAGGTTTGTTCATGGAGCATAAAGAGATCAATATAGTCGCGGTTTATCTCCCGGCAGGCGGTTTCAACACTTGAACGCATGTCTGCATAGGTGTAGGCATAAGATTTGGAAGCAATAATAGTATCTTGTTTGGCACTGGCTATTGCCTCCCGAATATAAGGATAAGTACCATATAATTCTGCGGTATCAATAAAATTGACCCCTGAGTCAAATGCCGACCGAATAACGGCAACACCTTCGGCCAATGGCCGGTTTGACTGCAAGGGGCCAATAGTAAGTCCGCCAAAACATAGTCTGGAAACAGTAAGACCTGTCTGGCCAAGTACACGATACTCCATTTACTTATCTTTCAGGTAGGCTCGCACTAACTCTTCAATAATTTCATCTCTTTCCAACTTGCGGATTAAACTACGGGCATTATTATGGCTGGTTATATATGTCGGATCACCGGATAAAAGGTACCCGACCAACTGATTTATGGGATTATAGCCCTTTTCCCTTAAGGATTGGTAAACAGTAGTCAGGATTACTTCAGCAGCGTTGGTGTCGTCATTGTTGACTTTAAACATCATCGTTTCCTGAGATACGTTGGTCATGAAGCCCCCCCCTTCCTTATATTATCTACAAAGTATTACCATATATATTCTACTTGGACTAGATTTTTCCTGTTAATATATTTATTTTTTTGCAGGCAGACTGACGCCTGCCTGCAAAAACAATTACTTGATTTGCAATTTAATTATCTCTGCAGCAGCTTGTAATGCAGAGTTGATTTTTTCGGGTTGCTTACCGCCAGCTTGAGCCATATCTGGCCGCCCGCCGCCACCGCCACCTGCAATTTTGGCAGTTTCTTTAATAATCTGACCGGCATGTGCACCTTTAGCAACACAATCAGGCGTAGCCATTGCAATAAAGTTCACTTTGTCCCCATTAACAGCACCCAGCACCACAATACCAGAATGTAAACGCTCACGTACCATATCCCCGGTTGCCCGCAGATTTTCCATATCTGCTGCGGCTACCTGACCAATCACTATCTTAACTCCATTAAGCTCTTTGACGCCAGCCAGGAGATCCTGCACTTCGTTTTTTGCCAGTTTGGTGTTAAGTGTGCCTAATTCTCGCTCTAAGTCCCGGACACGGGCGTGGAGTACATCAATACGGGCTACAATCTCCTCAGGGCGGGTTTTAAGTGCTAGTGCAGCATCTTTAATAAGCTCGTCCTGTGCCTTTAGGTATTCCTGGGCGCCATAACCTGTAACAGCCTCAATCCGTCGCAGACCTGCCCCAATACCGGCCTCACTGACAATCTTAAAAAGACCGATTTCGGCAGTTGAGCCAACATGAGTGCCACCGCACAGTTCTTTGCTAAAATTATCTACTACAACTACCCGTACCTGCTCACCATACTTTTCACCAAAGAGGGCCATCGCCCCCATTCCTTTGGCTATGTCCTGGGTTGTTTCGATAATCCCCACACAGGTATTGTCCAATATGACATTATTAACAATTCTCTCAACCTCAACCAACTCTTGCTCGGTAACAGGCGCAAAATGGGTAAAATCAAACCGCAATCTACTGCTGTCAACGGCAGAACCGGCCTGATTGACATGTCCGCCTAAAACCTGCTTTAAAGCAGCCTGCAGCAAATGAGTTGCCGTATGGTTGCGGGCTATATGGCGGCGTCTGGCATAGTCAACCATTAATTTTAAAGACTCGCCTGTTTTAAATAACCCTTCGCTGATTTGACCAATATGATAAATAGTCCCATCAGGCAGTTTGCGGGTTGATGTAACTTCCATTTTTCCAAGAGAGCTGACAAGTATACCAGTATCTCCTGCCTGTCCGCCGCCCTCGGCATAAAACGGACTAACATCCAGAATAACTGCCACTTCATCCCCGTCAAAGGCTTCTTCAACAACGTTACCGTCTTTTAATAACAGAACCAATTTGGCCTGTTCGGCATTAGGGCTGTAGCTCAGCGATTCGGTCACCAACCCTGATAAATCAGGCATAATAACCTTTTCACCGTTATCTTGGCGTGAAGAACGGGCCCGTTCGCGCTGCTCGGCCATAGCCTGATCAAAGCTCTTTTTATCAAGCGCCATGTTATGTTCATTCAAAATCTCTTCAGTAAGCTCCCAGGGAAACCCATATGTATCATAGAGTTTAAACGCAGTTGCTCCGTCAAGCACGGTCTGCCCGGCTTGAGTAAGCTCTTGAACTTGTTTGTTTAGCAGTTCAATCCCCTGAGCCAGAGTATTATGGAAGCGTTCTTCTTCCAATTGGATCACTCTCTTAATGTAATCCTTTTTATCATTTATATTCGGATAAGCCTGTGCGAAAATTTGGGCAACAACATCAACAATGTCGGTAAGGAAGGGTTTATCAACCCCCATGAGACGACCATGGCGAACAGCCCGCCGCAAAATCCTTCTTAGCACATAGCCGCGCCCTTCATTTGATGGTAATACGCCATCTCCAATCATAACAGTCATGCTGCGGCCATGATCGGCAATTACCTTTAGCGATATATCATTTTTGGCTGACTGCCCATATGTAACACCGGCGACATTCGCAGTATATTCAATAATCGGGTATAGTAAATCGGTTTCAAAGTTAGAGCGTTTATTTTGCAAAACAGACGCTATACGTTCTAAGCCGGCTCCGGTATCGATGTTTTTCTTGGCAAGAGGGGTGTAATTACCGGCTTCATCCCGGTCAAACTGAGTAAAAACTAGATTCCAAATCTCCAAATACCGGTCACAGTTGCAGCCTACAGCACAATCAGGCTTACCACAGCCCCGATCCTCGCCTAAGTCAATATGAATTTCTGAGCACGGGCCGCACGGGCCGGGACCGATCTCCCAAAAGTTCTCTTCCATTCGGATAATACGGTCAGCCGGTATTTTAATATCATTATGCCAGATGTCAAACGCTTCATCATCACCGGTATGAATAGTAATCCACAGTTTATCTTTAGGCATTTCCAGGTAGACAGTCAAAAATTCCCACGCCCAGGCAATTGCTTCTTTTTTAAAATAGTCTCCAAAAGAGAAGTTACCCAGCATCTCAAAAAAAGTATGATGGCGTGCAGTCCGACCAACATTTTCGATGTCGCCAGTTCGGACGCATTTTTGACTTGTAGCAATCCGCGGGTGCGGTGGTTTCATTTTTCCAGTAAAAAAGGGTTTAAAAGGAGCCATTCCGGCACCAATAAGCAGCAGGGTCGGATCATTCTCGGGGATGAGTGAAGCGCTAGATTGAACCAAATGGTCTTTGCTAGCAAAAAAATCCAGAAACAGTTTGCGCAATTCGTTTCCGGTTAATTGTTTCAACTTAATCAGCTCCAATATGCTATATTTAGTCCATTATTCTGGCATTATACTACAATTTAAGATTTAGTGTCAATATTTGGTGTGGTTTCCGAAAACTATATTAACAGTCTAATTCCATGTTTAATCAGTACTTTCCCTACTGCGGCCACTGGCACACCCAATAGCATACCAATAATTCCAAATAATTCACCACCGGCAAAAAGGCAAAAAATTACCGTAATTGGATGTAACCCTACACTTTCGCCAAGAATTTTAGGACCGATTATACTTCCTTCCAGCTGATGTATGGCAAAAAACAAGAAGCCTACCTTCACTGCCAATACCGGCGATTCCAGCAGTGCCAGTGTTATGGCCGGGGTTGCGCCGATAAATGCGCCAAAATACGGAATAATATCCAACAAACCAGCGGCAATACCAATAAGTAAAGCGAATGGTACCTTAAAAAAATATAAACCTGAGCTTACTAATATACCGACAATGATAGCTACTGTTATTTGCCCTCTGATTACTCCGCTTAGTACTTTATCAACATCTTTTAATGCCAAAGTATATTCGTGCCGCCAGCGGCATGGAATCAACAACATAAAACCTTCTTTTATTTCCCGCCAGTCGTGCAAAAAATAAAACGCTAAAATTGGAGTAATTGCAAGTCCAATAAAATGTGCAACTAAGCCCATGATGCCGTCAGTTAAGTCACGAGCAAAGGATTGCCCTGCCTGCAGTAGCGATAATACCGCATCATCAATAGCAAGCCGCATTGAGTATGGTAATACGGAGTTATGATAATGATTCTGAATAAGATAAAATAACTCTTCGACCTTATTTAATATATGCGGCAGTTCTCCTGCAAAACTTTCCAGATCTCTGACAAAAACAGGTATCAGACGTCCACCACCAAGAATAACAACAGTAAATAAAACAACATATAACAATGTAATGGCTAATCCCCGGGATAGCCCTTTCTTTTCAAGATAACATACGGCCGGATTAAGTAAATAAGCCAGTATTAATGCAATAATAAATGGGTATAAACCGCTGCGGACAAGCCAAAGAAAATATACAGTTCCTAATAAAAATAAAATAATAATAGCAAGACGGACATGCTTTTTAGTAAGTTGCATATCTTCCTCCTCGTCAATAAAAAAAGGAGACCATTCTGGCCTCCCTATTACCGGATATTAATCCAGCTTTTTCATCAACCGCTTGCGCGCCCGGCGTGCTCCCCGCATCAAATCACGGGTTGTATCGGCAACCGTGTCAGTACTACATTCAAACAGCGGTTTTTTCTGTGGTTTAGCCATGGGACCTATGATGGCGCCGAGTGCTGTTCCTACAAGTCCACCCCAAATCAACCCTTGCCAAAACTTACTGCGCATCATATCACCCCTTTTGTACCTCTAAATTTACAGTACCTTGTATCAGATCATCATAGAGTGTTAACGTGCCGTCAGACTCAACATTGAAGACTCTCACATCTTGATCCCGCACTGTAAACTCTACGCAACAATCCCAACAATAGTACTGGTCGGCACCCACCTTACCGATTCCCCGCTGCCCGCACACAGGACAAGTTGTCATAAAACCACACCTCACACCTCTTTAGATTCAGGTATAAGAAGATTGGTCATAGTATCTGGAACGATTAATTTATCCTGACCAATAACTTGTGCTTGCGGCAACGGCATAATTCTGCGACCATAGAGCAAATCAGTGATTAGGCCGTCTGAAATCTCATACGCCTTTATCTCACCGGTAGTACTATCGTAAAGAGCGTCAACCAATATACCTAAACTTAATCCGGCATCAGTATAAACCTGCTTGTCCAGCAAATCTCGCACATATTTTACGGTACCTGGCATTATGGCCGGTGTTAACTCCTGCACGGCATAATTAGCCCGAACCATTATGGCGTCTCTGCCTACGCTGAATAAATCTTCAAACACAATACCTTGGTCGTTAGCGAACCAATTAGCACCGGCAAGGACAATCCCCCGGACGGCAGCCTGTTCCAAGTTAACAATGACCTCTTGTACCTCGCCAATCTGTGCACCAGTCCCGGTAATCAGTACCGGTAGGCCAAAAAGTTCACGTAATTTTTGCATATAGCCTCCACAACAGATTGTAGTATTAGTATGACCAGAATCGAGGTTGTTTATATCATTGTCATGTCTTATAAAAATTTATCCATTACTTATTTAATTACCTTTATAATAATCCCACCACCGACAACAATATCGCCGTGATAAAAAACCACTGATTGTCCAGGCGTAATTGCTCGCTGTGGCAATGCAAATTTCACATTAACCTGCCCGTTGCCGAGCGGTATTACAGTTGCCGGAGCCGCAGGCGCACTGTAACGAATTTTAGCCTCTACAGCAAGAGGCTCATCCAGTTTATCAATCGTGATAAAGTTAAGATCACCGGCAATAAGCTCTGCAGCAAAAACATCCTCGTCTGAACCGACAATTACCTGGTTGCGTTCAGCATCAAGCGCCACAACATACAATGGTTTACCGACCGCGATCCCCAGGCCTTTGCGCTGACCAACGGTATAAAGCTGCACCCCCTGGTGTTTGCCTAGAGTATTGCCTGCCGTATCGACAATAATTCCCGGTTTCAATGAATCCGGGATGCGGTCTTTCAGAAAAGTTTTATAATCATCATTTGGCACAAAACATATCTCCTGGCTGTCAGGTTTATCGGCAACCGATAAGCCGAGTTCTTTTGCCATTTTTCTTGTATCAGTTTTTGCAAAACTGCCTAATGGCATCAAAAAGTGTTGTAGTGTCTGCTGATTAAGATGATATAATGCATACGACTGATCTTTGGTGGAATCTGTTCCCTTGCGTAAAATGTAGCGCTGACGGTCGTTGTCATACATAATCTGCGCGTAGTGACCTGTAGCGACATACTGAGCGCCGAGTGCCAGAGCCTTGGTTAGAAATCCTTCAAACTTAAGATATCGATTGCAAGCAATACAGGGATTGGGGGTCCGGCCGGCAGAATACTCGGCCATAAAATAGTCAATTACTGTCTCCTGAAACATATCCCGAAAGTTAAGAACATAATACGGAATACCTAATTTGTTGGCGACCCGCCGCGCGTCGTCAACAGCTGATATCGAACAACAGCCCCGGCTGTCCGGGTTTTCGTCATGCTGCTCTGTTTCTTTTTCCCATATTTGCATTGTCGCGCCTATAACGTCGTAACCTTGATGAACAAGAAGGGCGGCAGTTAAAGAACTGTCCACCCCTCCACTCATGGCTACAACCACTCTGGGTTTGGCAGCCATTTAATAATCACTTTCCTTTTTTAGCAATGTAATCTTTTATAGCCTCATGCAGCGCATCAGCCGCCAGGTTAGAACAGTGCATCTTAGCGGGTGGCAGACCTCCTAAGGCTTCGGCAACTGCTTGATTGGAGATCTCTAAAGCCTCGTCAAGTGTTTTCCCTTTTACCATTTCAGTTACCATGCTGCTAGTAGCAATCGCTGCGCCACAGCCGAAGGTTTTAAATTTTACGTCGGTAATTATATCATTTTCTACCTGCAGGTATATCCGCATTATATCGCCACATTTGGCATTTCCTACTTCGCCAACACCAGCAGCATCTTTTATTTCACCGACATTACGGGGATTAGTAAAATGATCCATAACTTTATCTGTGTACATAGTATTCGCTCCTCTCTGCTAATTAGTGATGATGATGACAACTAGAGCAAGGATTAGACGGTTTAAAATCAGCTGCACTGCCATACAGTGGCGACATGCTGCGGAGCCGTTCAACGATTTCTGGAACTACCTCAAGGAAATAATTGACCTCTTCTTCAGTATTGCCCCGGCCCAGGGAAACCCGTAACGACCCATGTGATACTTCATGGGTTAATCCCATCGATAATAATACATGAGAGGGATCAAGTGAGCCTGAGGTGCAGGCCGACCCACTAGAAGCAGCAATTCCCTTTAAGTCCAAATTTAAAAGGAGAGACTCGCCTTCTATAAATAAGAAGCTAAAGTTAACATTTCCGGGCATTCTTATTTCCGGATGACCATTAAGTTTGATATGTGGAACCTTTTCAATAATGCCGGCAATAATTTTGTCACGTAGTACTTTAATATGAGCAACTTTTTTATCCATATCCCGCATTGCCACCTCGGCAGCCTTACCCAGACCAACAATTCCCGGAACATTTTCTGTGCCGGCACGAATGTTCCGCTCATGCCCGCCGCCATGCTGAATTTCCTCAACCTTCACGCCACGGCGGATATATAGTGCGCCAACCCCCTTGCTGGCATGAAATTTATGACCGGACATAGTGAGTAAATCTATATTAAGCTCTTTAACATCTATTGGACAGTTACCAACAGCCTGGACAGCATCTGTATGGAAATAAATACCTTTTTCTTTAGCTAGCTGTCCAATCTCTTTAACAGGTTGAATTGTTCCGACTTCATTATTGGCGAACATGATGCTAATAAGTATCGTCTTATCGGTAATAGCATTTTTCAGGTCATCCATACGTATCATGGCATGCTCATCAACTGGAAGATAAGTGACAGTAAAGCCCTGTTTCTCAAGATATTCACAAGTATGTAGAACTGCATGGTGCTCAATTGCAGTAGTTATAATATGATTGCCTTTTTTGCGATTAGCGTAAGCTACACCTTTAATCGCCAGATTGTCACCCTCGGTGCCCCCGCTGGTAAAGAATATTTCATTAGGAGCAGCGTTAATCAAAGCAGCCACCTTTTCCCGGGCTTCTTCAACCGCTTTGCGGGTTTCCCGGCCAAAAGAATGGACACTGGAAGGGTTGCCGTATTTCTCGGTCATATATTCCAGCATTAGGTCAGCAACTTCCCGGTCAACCGGGGTAGTAGCCGAGTGATCAAAATAAATACGTTTCATACTACTCATCTCCTTGTCCCTTTTCTTCATTACATAAATCAGCAAGAGTAATTGAATCCAGCACAGAAGTAATGCTGTCTCTTACCTTAGCCCAAACACCGCGGGTCACACATATATTAACCCGTGAACAGAAAGTTCTGCTTCCATCGTCAGAGAGCAAACAATCAACCGGGGCAATCGGGCCTTCCATAATCCGGATAATATCACCAACCGTGATTTGCGCCGGCTCTTTCGTTAATGAATAGCCGCCCTGAGCTCCTCGCACGCTTTTTACATAACCAGCCTTTCTTAATGTACCCATTAACTGTTCTAGATAGTGTTCTGATATTCCCTGGCGCTGAGCTACGCTTTTGAGTGAAATAGCGCCTTGTCCATAATGCAAAGCCAAATCATACATGGCGGCAACACCATAACGCCCTTTCGTTGACAGTTTCACTGCAACCTCTCCCACTCTGATCTTTTCCGAGTATTACGATAGGTTTTCTTTTTTTATAATATACCA
>NZ_DATMXX010000178.1:0-3003 GCF_035561255.1 Sporomusa sp.
AAATATACCCTGATCATTGCTGCAAATGTATTAAACTTTTTTTCTGGATCAGATATAAAAGCATTACTTAAACAGATCAAATCTGGTATACAGGACGGCGGCAGTATCTATCTAAGTATATTTTCAACGCTGGACCCTAAATTTCAGGCTATGAAGGAAAGTAGAGCAAAAATTGAGGAAAATACCTTTTACGATGATGAGAAGAAACTATATATCCATTTTTTTGCCAGAGAACAGTTATTAAACTGCTTTCGTGAATTTGAATTGATCTGTTGCTGTGAGGGGATCGAATATGATAATGAAGCAAATAATCCTCATTATCACGGTATAATCGAAATTTTAGTTAGAAAAAAAGTCTTGTCAAAACAAAAAAAGATTAAATTTAGAAAAGAAGCAACAGAACCATCCCGGTGCTTTCCATAAGCCTTTCCCAAAAAGTCGGGGGTAAAGGACGGCCTTCTGTAAAAAAGGACTTATTTGCTCATTTAAAGAACTATGGATCTATACGATAAATTTGGAGGAGAATTCTTATGGAGGGCAAAATACCAGACGCTTCAATCAAATGCGAAGCAAGACGTGCGTTTCTCGCGCTCTGTTCGCCGAAAACACAACTTTTACATGATCCTGTTTCCGATCCCTATGTGGTTTGTGGACATCCAAATCCATCGGGCCTTGGCGATGCAGGCCGTTTTTCACAAACCGGTTCTTGGGGGCAAAGTTCAGTTTTGTTTCCTGTGCTTGAGACCTACCGTACAGCAGACAAATGCGGCAGAGCACCTTATGGCGGGGCGGAATATGGCGTTCCGCAGACACCTGAAGCCGACGCTGTGTGTAGAAAAATTGCGGCATTGCATAAAGGTCATGGTGCCGTTATCTGCCCATCGGGGTTATCCGCGATTGCAACAACTATAGACGCGTTTTCACCGCAAGCGGTTCTTATCCCTGAGAATGTATATGGACCAATGCTCCGGTTTCTGAACCGGCGAGGCATAAAACAAATCCGTTATCCAGCAGGTGCTTCGGCAGATGAATTTCGCTCAGTCCTATTAAAAGTGCGTAGCGAATATTCAGAGCGCGAAGACCTGATTGTCTATATCGAGGCTCCAGGCAGTGGTACTTTCGAAATCCCCGACATTGATGGAATTATAGCGATAGCGCAAAATGCCAAGTTACGTACTGTTATGGACAACACCTGGGCAAGCCACGTCCGTTTTCAACCGCTTGAACACGGCATTGATATTGTTGTGCAAGCGACGACAAAATACGAAGGTGGGTATGGTGATACGCCGTCGGGAGTGGTTATTGCCAAGCACCCACAAGATCTGCAGATTATCGCCGACGAATTGCGCGCAACCGGTAACGGCGCGGTCGCCCCAACGACTTGCTCGCGACTTTATCACAGAATCGATTCGACTGAAGAGCGTCTCAATCAACATGCCGACACTGCCCAACGGTTGATCGACTGGTTTTTGAAACAGCCTTTCGTCACCGGCGTCCTTTCGCCGACTTTAGAAACCTCACCTTATTACGAACGTTTCCAGCGCTATTTCGGCAAAGGCAACGGTCTTTTTAGCGTTGTTTTCCGTCCGGACCTGTCGGCAAAGCACGTCGAGGTTTTTATCGATGCCCTAAACCTCTTCTGGGTTGCTGAAAGCTGGGGCGGGCATTTGTCGCTTGTATTGCCGGTGCATGCCAAGCGCGAAGTCACACCCCTGCCGGATGGTTATATTTTACGCTTTCACGCCGGACTCGAAGACTACCAGGATCTTTTGCGTGATCTCAACCAAGCGGCAGGGTGTTTATAAGTAAAGGGAAATGGGGTTTACTAATTTCTATGGTATGGGCGGGGGGACAGGTTCCTTGTACCATTGTAAAGCTATTTAATATATTTGTTTGGGATTATTGACTTGTCGCGCGCCATGAAAGCGATGGTTACTGGAACGAAAGCAGGCGTTATGCATAACTAAAGATGGAGGAAGGCCCTCCAAACCGCCATAGGTGGAGGTCTCAAACCACCGTAAGCTGCTATGGACAAAGCTATGGTTACTAATTTCCTACTATGCTTATTAGCTTTGGTTAATGCCTTCTTTGAACATAAATGATATTCATTTTTTGCACAAGGTAACTACTGGAACTAACTGCCTGCAACCATCCTTTGCCGAAGTTCCATAGTGAAATTCAGGTGCCAAATCATAAGCAAACCTATATCCAAACAATTCAGGCTTGTAATTATGGATGGCATTATACATTTCAGAATGCGCGCCGCCATACCAGTTTTCATCTTCATAAGGCGCACCCTGAAACCACAGCATAGTGTGTTCAGCTAGTTCGATGATTTCACAGCCATCAGGGATATATGAATTATAGTCAAGTGGCACCTCTGCTGCACAACAAGCCTTTGATGTTCCTTCGGATACTAAAAATTCGGGCAAAATTACAAACGAAACTTTGTCCAATCGATTTGGCACTTTTTCTAAAGTGTCCCAAATATCACACCCGATTTCATCGCAATAGGAAAAATAGTTGGTAGATAAAATTCCACGTTTTATAATCAGCTTACAGGCGGGTTTTGTGATGAAAGTAGCTGTAATTGTTCTTGCTTCACTCATAGTATTCATTCCTTTTGAACGCAGTAGTAGGTAGTAATAACTCATAGGAGTTGGAGATGAATAGTTGTTGGGAAAACTTCGTTTACGGTAATTTTGCGGCAAAACACCAAAATGACTGTTGAATGCTTTTGTAAAACCCTCGTGTGATTCAAATCCTGAATCTAGCGCAATTTCTAATATGCGTTCTTGATTATTGGAATCAATTAATTTTCCGGTAGCCATTGCTAACCTTAAATCTCGTATATACTCGAAAACTGTTTTATTCAACAACTCTTTGAATATACGTAAAGAATGTCTTTTTGAATATCCTGCTTCGGAGCATATATCATCAATGGTTAATTCATTATTAATATTTTGGTGAATGTAATCCTGCATACGTATTACAGCTTTTATC
>NZ_DATMXX010000179.1:0-7293 GCF_035561255.1 Sporomusa sp.
GTATAAGATTAGTTTGCTCATCACCCCTGATTTTTTACCTGGATTATATTCTATTTCTCATAAACATACAAAACTCCTGCCATATCCGACAAGATTTGGCAGGAGTTCTACTATTTTTCGCGATAATCTGTGAAAAGTGTATATTTATTTCGTACATTCAGGGCGTAAAATTGTTAATGCCCTATTTACTATAACGATTATAGGACTCTCTGCCGCTAAAAATTCTATTTTTTTATCGCCTTAAACGCCTCAGTTTGCTGCTTGATCCCCACTTCGGTCGCAAACCGCTCAATGCTGGAGGCACCAAAGAAGCCTTCCACATCATGGGTATTAGCGATGATATATTGTGCGTCTTCCGGTTCAGCGATGGGCCCGCCATGGCATAACACAATCAGGTTGGGATTTACCGCTTTACCGGCATCACAAATGGCCTGTACTCTGCCCACACAATCATCAAGCGTCAGCGCTGTTTGCGCCCCAATGGTTCCTTTGGTCGTTAAGCCCATATGGGCAACGAGGATATCAGCTCCAGCCCTGGCCATTTTTACGGCCTGATCGGTATCAAAGACATAAGGGGAGGTAACCAGATCAAGTTCATGCGCCTTTTTGATCATCTCAACCTCGAGATCGTAGCCCATCCCGGTTTCCTCCAGGTTCTGCCGGAATACGCCGTCTATGAGTCCTACTGTCGGGAAGTTTTGAACGCCGGCAAAGCCTTGCTCTTTTAGCTGCTTTAAGAATACTTCCATAATGCGAAACGGGTCGGTGCCGCACACACCGGCTAAAACGGGGGTGTGTTTTACTACCGGCAGCACCTCGGCGCCCATTTCCACAACGATTTTATTGGCATCGCCGTAGGAGAGCAGTCCGGCAAGCGATCCCCTGCCTGCCATTCTATATTTCCCGGAGTTATAAATAATAATTAAATCAACGCCGCCGGCTTCACCGCTCTTGGCCGATATACCGGCACCGGCACCGGCGCCCACGATGATTCTACCGGCAGCGATTTCAGCCTTCAATTTTTTCAACACTTCACTTCTAATTGGCAACATTAAAACGCCTCCTACCTGTTTCTTTCTTGGAGCAACATAACTAATTTTTGTGCGGCTGCAGTAGAAAACTCGACATCATTGATATTCGCATCAACCTCGATGATTTCAACCAGCGGATTTGTGATATTCTCTTTAAGTGTTTTAAATAATATTGCATCTTCTTCCGGGCCGTAAAAGGGTTGTCCGGGGGAATCAATCATCGAGACGCCTTGCAGTGGAAGCAATAAAGCTGCCTTAGACTGGCACAGGTTTAATTTTTTGGCAATTACTAAACCTAATTGCCTGTTTTCCTCAACGGTGGTTCGCATCAGGGTTACTGTAGGATTATGTTTATAAAAATTACGGCCGTTATATTTAGCCGGCACTGTGGCGATCGGGCCAAAATTGACCATATCCAGGGCACCGACAGAGACTACCTGAGGGATTTGGTTCAGCGCGGCGGCTTCCAGTCTCGTATCGCCGGCCGCCATGTTGCCACCCATGAGCTGATCACACCACTCGGTTGTAGTAATGTCAAAAACACCTTCAATATAACCATCTTTGATTAAACCTTCCATGGCTTTACCGCCCGTTCCTGTCGCATGGAAGATTAAAACCTCATAGCCCTGCTGTTCTAAATATTCTCTGGCCTGGTTGACACACGGCGTTGTCACTCCAAACATGGAGGCTGCAATCAAGGGTTTCTTCTCCAACACCTTATTGACTTCAAATTTCACCATTCCTGCAATGGCCAGAGCCGCATTGGTGAAGATCTTGGTTGAAATGGAGTTTAAACCGGCAACATCCACAATGGAGGGGTACATGAAGATATCGCTTGTCCCCACATACATAGCTACATCACCGGCAGCCACGGTGGAAACCATAACTTTCGGAACCCCGATCGGCAATGCCCGCATGCCGGGAGTAACCAGTGAGGTCCCGCCGCTCCCACCACAGGAGATCACACCGTCGAACTTACCTTCCGCATAGAGTTTAGGCAGTAGTTTTTCCAGCCCCCGGGATAGTACATCGGTCGCCAGAGCCCGGTCTTTGTTCGCTGCAATTTCTTTGATATCGGCACCCACAACCCTGGCAATGTCTTCATTCGAAACATCTGCTGCCAATTTCGAAGCAAATACTCCAGTATGAATCATGAACGTCTTCAAGCCCAGGCTTTGAATAATCTCTTGCAGGTAACCAAACTCGAGACTCTTGGAGTCAAACGTTCCTGCAATAGCCACTGTTTTCATCCTAACCCCTCCTTGTGGTGTATTATCAACTGCCTTATAACGTTTTCCTATATAAATAATACCGCATATTCAGCTAATTTATCTATATATTGGTCTGATATTACTGTGTTTATGTATTGTTTCAACTAAAGCTAAAATACGAGTTTGCCACTTCCCAGCCTTTAACTGAGGGGATAGGTCATTAGCCAAAAAGGTATAGGACAATTCCTATACCTTTTTGCTGAAACAATACAGATCACGTGTCTTTAGAAATAAGTACTATTGTTTTTACAACCTCTGTTGTCTGACAGTGTTTTTCGAACCCACTACCATGATCAACCCGATTGCCACCAGCAGTACTAGCGCGGAGTAACTGCTCATGGCTGTTTGAAAATCAATCAAATCAACAACCTTAGTTATTAGCAAAGGACCAAAAAAATAGCCACTGCCCCAAAACAGATAATAAGCCCCTGAGATCGTTCCTTTTAAGGAGCCAGATACTATTTCATTCAGGTAGGCCATTGACGCCAGATAGAAAACACCCATACCAAAACCTGCTAGCGTAAGTACCACTATGATTAATGGAAAGCTGCAAGCTGGCATGGCAAGAACCCCACCGGCGACGGTAACCAGCCCTGCAATCATGAAGATACTCCGGCCAAACCTGTCTGACAGCGGACCGATAATGATTTGAGAAAGGCTAATCGCTATATAGAACAAGGAAAAGAACATCCCTATATCAACGGGAGTAAAGCTTTTCTCTACAATTAGAAACACTGGAATATTCGTGTGAAAAATCCCATAACCGGCCCCGTATAGGGTGATCCCTAATAAGGAAAGCAGTGTTTTCCAGGGCCTTATCAAATTAACCATGGCCGAAATATTGAACCTGTCCATTGCCTGATATTCCCCTTTAGAGGAATGATCCACAACAAGGTAGATCGCAATCGCACCGACCAGACACCCAGCAGAGTAAACCAGAAATACAGCATTGCTGTTAACAATCCTCGCCAAGGCTACTCCCAGAATAGGGCCCAGGGCAAGACCACTATGCATAGCGGCGCTATATATGCCAATAACTTTCCCTTTGGCAAGAGGAAACCGCAATGCCAGCAATGCCGGTGCCAGTGCCCAGACCGGTGCCTCACCGATGCCTTGCAGCATCCTGGCAAAAAATATCATCGCTGAGCTTGTTGCATAGTAAAACACCAGGCCGGTAAGAGAACACAGTAAGTAGCCAAGAACAAGCAGCGGCTTAAACCCGATTCTATCGGCTAATCTGCCGCTGGGAACCTGGAGCAGCAGGTAGGAAAAGGCAAAAGCCGATGCGATATACCCCACTAATCGCCCATTGCCATCAAAATCGACGACACGTTGCGGCAGTTGAGGCATTACCATGCCTACCCCAATCATCATGAACACCACCGCCACAATCAATCCTAAGAGTGTCTTGTCCCGTAGCATAACTATCAAACCCCTTTATTGCAACATGTTTTTCGGAGTTGACGTTGCTTACGGGCCGCGGTGAGAAAAGCCTATTAAATTTTTTATTCTCGCTAAGCACTGACGTCCTCCTTAATTCGCTCCTTTCGAGCCAGGGAGGATGCCTATGATTTCATGTAAGCAGGTAATCCTTCCGGCTAGAAAAGACTGGATTTGGATTTATCGCTACTTACGGGGGGAGGCGGCGCAACTCTCGCTGCGTAACAGACAGTTATAGTTTTAGCTTCCAATTCATATTTAGGGCTCACAATAAAATCTCCTTTTTACACTTTATTACAATACAGGTATACAAACCAGGGACTAATTTTTGCCTGGCCTTGATCACTACTATTCGTGGAGCAGGTTTATTGTCTTCAACCACCGTCCCGCAGTCTTTAGGCCCCTGTTATTTAGTGACCATAACAGGGCAGGGCGCGCGGTGCAAAACATAACTACTTACGCTGCCTAATACAATTTCTTTGAATGTACCCAGGCCTCTGCTGCCCATGACAATTAGGTCATAACCGTTTGCAGCGCAAAATGACACAATGACTTCCGGGGGTGCCCCGATTTTCATAAAACCTTGGGCTTGTACTGTTGGTGGCAATTGTTTTAAAGCCTCGTCAATCATCGCTTGACCGGATTCCTGGAGATTTTCAAAAACCCGGTCCGGGATGTACACTCCCATATTGCTTTGCCCAACAGAGGATATCACTGCGGCAAGGTTAACTACATGCAATATGCCAACAGATGCCTGACACACTCCGGCCAGATAAGCAGCATAATCCAACGCTCTTTGGGAATTATCCGACCCATCTACCGGAACCAGAATATTACGGAATGCGAGCATTTTAACCCCTCCAATACGTTAATGAGTCTCTGGCGACACCAGACTGGAACTGCCCGGCTTCCGGCGAATAAACAGCGCCAGCAAACCACCGCAAAAACACACCAGGGAAACAGTATAGAATACATCCTGAAAGGACAATATGGTAGCCTGACGGGAAATCATCTCATTTAAGATCGCCTTAAACATTACATACTGCTGCGGCAGAAATCCCTGTCCGGTTAACCAGCCATGGGCAGCCGTCAATAACATTGAGCTGTCCATTCCCTGGTTTCCCCACAAAACCTGCAGCAGCCGGAATATTTCCGGTGAAGAATGGGTCGCTGGATTTAAATATTCCTTTAATACCACAGTATGATAAATTTCGCGCCGAGTCAATAGTGTTTCGGCTAAAACTACGCCCATACTGCCACCAATAATTTTCGCCAGGTTAAAAATCCCGGAGCCGACGCCGATTTTGTCCTGGGGAAGTGATGCTACAGCGCAATTTGTTAATGGCGACATTGTCAGGCCAAGTCCCATTCCAAAGAGTGACAGGCGGATGAAGAAGTCATGGCTTGAATAGTCAGCACTGATCGTATCCAATGAATAAAGGGCGCCAGCAATCATCATAATCCCGGTAAACGCCGGCAGGCGCGAACCGAAACGGTCAGCCAGTCGCCCGCCGATCGGGGAGAAGACTACCATGGTCGCGGTTAGTGGCAGTAACATCAAGCCTGCGGTAGTGGAGCTATAACCCAGAATTGATTTCAGGAAAAACGGCAGTAAGAAATTGCCGCCGAAGAAGGCAACAAATGATACAAACCCGACTAAATTAGCCACAGTAAATGTGGCGTTGCTAAATAACCGCATATCAATCATCGGGTTTTGCACCTTTAATTCTACTGCCAGGAATAATACGAATGCTGCAAAGGCCAGGTAGAGTAACGACAAAATATAAAGTGAATCCCAGCCTTCCTTTTGGCCCTGGTTCAGGGCAACAAGCAGGGCACTGATGCTGGTAATCAATAAGGCTGCCCCCAGATAGTCAATGGTGACGGCCGAATTCCGGCTGGATTTCGGGATTACGGCTACAGCAAAGATAACACTTAGTACGCAGACAGGTCCAACAGAAAAGAAAACCCATCGCCAATCAAAACTCTCGATTAAGTAGCCTCCGACTGTCGGCCCCATCGCACTGCCGGCAGCCGCCATAGCACTCCATACGCCTAAAGCCTGGCCCCGCTCATGAGCACCAAAGGTTTCGGCAACGATAGTCATTGCATTGGGCAATAACATCCCGGCTCCGATTCCCTGAATAATCCGGAAGATGATCATCATCGCCGAATTTGTGGCAATACCGCATAGTAAAGATGCCGCCGTAAATAAGATTAAGCCAAATATGTACACCGTTTTGGCCCCAAATTGATCACCCAGCTTGCCGGTCAATGGCAGAATGGAGCCATAGGGCAACATATACCCCAGCGATACCCACACGATGGAGTCCATATTAAAGTTTAGTGCTGCCATAATATTGGGGAGGGCAATGTTAACGCAGCTGCTGACATAGGCGCTAAGAACTGTTCCCAGGCACACAGCGCATAAGATAGCATATTTTTTCAACATAATAAACCCTTCATTCCTTGTTACCTGGTGATAATATGAATGACAGCCGACATTCCCGGCTTTAGAACATACCCGGATTCTTCAGCCTGTATTTTGATCGGCAGCCGCTGCGTAACCTTGGTAAAGTTAGCAGAGGTATTCTCTGTCGGCAACAGCGCAAACTGTGATCCGGATGCAGGACCGACCTCAATTACCTGGCCGGTGAATTGTTGATTCGGGTAAGCATCGATGGTAAACTCAACGTGTTGACCTACCTTAACGCGACCAATGTAGGTTTCCTCAATATTTGCGCCAATCCATACATCGGAAAGATTGCTGATACTGAATAGTTGCTGACCAAAGGAGACTATTTCGCCCTCTTCGGTTGACTTAAGGGCAATTACCCCGGAAACAGGGGCTTTAAGCGTTGTATCCGCCAATTGGATTTCAGCGTTTTTTAATATGGCCCGGGCCTGTTGTACCTGAGCCTGGCCCACCATTATATCTTCTTGCCGTGAGCCTTCAACACTCAGGCTATATTGCTCAGTAGCTGCGCTGTATTGAGCCTGGGCAATCTCAAATGCGGTTCTGCCGGCATCACGTTGCTGAATAGCGATCGCCCCTTGTTGATACAATTCTTCGTCCCGTTCACTATTTCTCCGCGCATTCTCCATACTGGATTTTGCTTGCAAGACGGTGGCATTAGCCTGTGCTATCTCTTGCGGCCTGTTGCCGGCCGTCGTCGCCGCCAGCTTAGCCTGCGCCATCGCCAGATTAGCCTTCGCCTGGTCCACCTGTGCTTCAAATTCCTGCTGTTCAAGCGTAGCGATTACCTGACCTGCCTTGACAGTATCGCCTTCTTTAACTAATATTTTTCCGATTCTTCCACTGATTTTTGCACTCACTGCAACGATTGTACCTTTTACCCTGGCGTCATCTGTGGCTACAATCCGGCTACTATGAATCCACCACCATAAGCCGCCGGCAATCAAAATCGCCGCCAGCAAACCGCAAATCATGATCATGTGACGATTGCTTAGTTTTGACGTGCCTGTACTCACAAATTTCCCCTCACCTTTTCCTCTGGTTATAACTCTTACTGTAATTAGATATGTTGTAT
>NZ_DATMXX010000180.1:0-3270 GCF_035561255.1 Sporomusa sp.
AAATAATATCCAATAATTGAATATAAACTTATCAAGAGTGGTCGAGGGACTGGCCCTATGACACCCGGCAACCGGCGTTTATGCAAGGTGCTAAATCCAGCGGAGCAATCCGGAAGATGAGTTATCAGCGTATATAAGCGGCTCTTCTTGCGGAAGAGCTGTTTTTTCTTTCCATTATTAGAACAGGAGATGATTAACTGTGAAATTTGCTACTAAAGTTGTTCAGGCCGGTCTAGTTACTGACAAAACTACAGGTGCTATCAGCACACCTATCTATCAGACAGCCACCTTCCGCCACCCCGAGCTTGGCCGCAGTACAGGCTTTGACTATTCGCGTACTCAAAATCCGACCCGTAAAGCAGTCGAAGAGGCCGTGGCAGCACTGGAAGAAGGCCATGCCGGCTTTGCCTTTGGCTCAGGCATGGCAGCCATTACATCGCTACTTATGCTTTACCGTCCTGGTGATCATATCATCATAACTGAAGACTGTTACGGCGGTACATACCGCATTCTGGACAAATTATTTAATCAGTTTGGCCTCACTGCCACTTTTGTAGATACCGGCGATCTCGACCAGGTACAACAGGCACTGCAGCCAGCAACCAAAGCCATCCTGCTGGAAACCCCGACAAACCCGCTGATGAAAATCGCCGATATAAAAGCCATTGTTGCGCTCGCCCGGAAAAACAGCGAGAATTCCATTCATGTTATTGTTGATAACACCTTTTTATCCCCCTATCTGCAACGGCCGCTAACCCTTGGTGCTGACATCGTCGTGCACAGTGGTTCCAAATATTTATCAGGCCATAATGATGTTGTCTGTGGTCTTGTCGTAGCCAAAGATGCTGCTCTCTGTGAAAAAATTGGCTTTATCCAAAATGCTGCCGGCGCTATCCTCGGTCCGCAGGACAGCTGGCTGCTGCTGCGCGGCTTAAAAACTCTGGCCATTCGATTACGTCAGCATGAAGAAAATGCTCTGATTGTCGCCAAATGGCTGGCCGCTCACCCCAGCGTTACCAAAGTGTATTATCCCGGGCTGCCAGATCATCCTGGCAAAGAGATACAAGATGCGCAGGCTACAGGTTATGGCGGCATGCTCTCTTTTGTCGTGGACCATCCCCGCCTGCCGGCGCAGATACTGCGTAAAGTAAAAGTCCTCCAATTTGCCGAGAGTTTAGGCGGTGTCGAATCCCTGATTACCTTCCCGGCCATCCAGACCCATGCCGATATCCCGGCAGACATCCGTCAGCGGTTAGGCATCAGCGACTGTCTGCTGCGCTTGTCGGTAGGCATTGAAGATGTTGAGGATATTATTGCCGATCTAGCCCAAGCATTAGACTAAGTGCCAAATTTCAAGAAATAGAGTCAGAGACTAGTCTCTGACTCTATTTCTATCATATATTAGGTGTGAAAATATCTTATCCGCAAGGCACTATCAAGCTCTTTAGCAGGCCCGGCAACTTAGTCATCAGAATTTGGCTACTACCGCCGCCCGATAGTAGCGGAACCCTCTGTCATCAGCGGCAGCAGCCTCTCTATCAGTTAGTTTCTGGTAGGCTACATAGGCTGTCAGGTTTTTACTGAACCCATAATTATAAGCAACGTTCAGGCCCTTTAAATTTCTCACATCAGAAAATGCCTCAGTAACACCTGCCCCAGCCTTGCTTTGCAGGCTATAGGACGTCAGTCTGCTAATAGAGTTTTTACCAACCCTATAATACTTTACAACCACATTATTCTGGCCTTTTTTAACAATCTCCTGATCGCCGATCGTGGCTATAGCTGTCCAGGCCGTCTTATCTGAATCGGATTGCTGGTTATAGACATACTCGCCCCCAAGCGAAAAACCGGCATCAAATTGATATTTAGCATTGCCATACAGGTATTCTGCCAGGGTTGTATGTACAGTCCCCCGGTCTTTGAGGGTGGCGTACCCGGCACCATAATTGAAATTACCCTGTTTTGCAGCAGCCTCCAGCGAGGCGACTTCAATAGTTGTATTCGAATTCTTTTGCTGACGGCCCCAATTGCCGACAAGATTAACAGCCCCGGCCGCAGTGGCAAACTTTATACCATCAAAGCTGGTAACGCCGCTATCTACGATGAAATTAGTAGTACCCAGCTTCAGCTCCTGGGCACCAACCGTAGTTTGCACGGCACCAATATTACTAGTCAGAAAAATCCGGTCAAGCGTAACGTTATTTTTGTTATCATCTGCGGCTGAGTTTGCCCCAAAACTGGTAAAAGTAGCGCTGGAATATTTATATTTTGTACCTGCTTTTGTCGTGCCTGATGCCAGTCGCAGACCAAGATTGGTGTTATCATCGACTTTAGCCACACCATTTAGTCTGATGCGGTAGGCACCACCGACACTGGAGGCAACTGTACCGTTATTATCCTGGGAGGTATAACGGACTTCAGCATTGCCACTAAACTTAAGATTAGGCTGGTTTTTCTCTAACTTGTTCAAACGGACACCAATGTTGTTCAATTCGGCAGCAAATTCTGCCGAGAGTTTATCCAATAAACCCTTCTGCTGAGTGTTAGCTTTGGTATAATTCTCCAGGCCCCGTGCTATTACAACAGCGAATTCATAGCGTGTCAAGGCCTTATCGCCACGAAATGTACCATCACTATAGCCATCAACCAACCCCGCTTGCTGCAACTGGCTAACGGCGTCATAAGCCCAATGCCTGGCAGCAACGTCGGAAAAATCGTTTGCTGCCACAGCTGTACCGGCAATACTCAGAACTAATATAATAGTAAATAACATTATCATTGATTTTTTCATGTTTTTGCCTCCTCGTATCATTTTATTTGTTCAACGCAAGATTACTGTAAATGAATGCACATAAACAAAACCTCCTTCAAGTTGCACCTTGCACGAGGAGGTCAAACAATGCTATATTTATAGCAAGGCAGACCTCTTTCATGAGGTGTGCTGGGAAGGAAGTCGCTCAACTCTTGGTCGGGGAGGGCGGCTTCCTTTTATTGATATTAATAAAAAAGCTGTATCCCAGTTTAATTGGGAAACAGCCTCCAGCTTTTAGCTAGCCAGTTGTCAATACGAATAGATTTATTACACTTAAAATTTGATGCAACAGGTAGGCACAGAAATGAGGGAGCATTAGCGCGGATTAGTCCTGGAATAAAATAAAAAAGCCAGAATAGCGGTTTCATTGAAACGGCATTCTGACCTTCGGCTTTTTCCAATCAGTCTTAATCCACAGCATTTAACTTTGGATTAAATTATAACTTAAACTACTGTAA
>NZ_DATMXX010000181.1:0-7308 GCF_035561255.1 Sporomusa sp.
GTAATATGATATACTAAGGTTAGATTTCTTCGACGAACAAGGGGAGTAATAATATGAAACTCATCATTCTGGCTGGCGGTGGCGGTACTCGCTTATTCCCGTTATCACGCACCTGCCTGCCTAAACAATTTCTAAAACTCGGCAACTCTGACTCGCTGCTCACGCAAACTGTGAACCGGTTTTTACCGCTCATAAAACCTGCAGATATTGTTGTTGTAACCAATAAAGAGTATATGCACCATGTAAAGACCGAACTGGCGACCTGTGGCGCCGGCGCTGCCCATATCCTGTTAGAGCCTGTGGCCCGGAACACGGCTCCGGCCATAGCTTTGGCTGTCCGTTTTTGCCTGGATGAGCTCAATATCACCGGTAAGGAGGTCCTTTTTGTAACACCGGCCGACCATATTATCCATCCTGTTGATATTTTTGCGAAAAATGTCCGGCAGGCAGTTGAACTGGCTGCTCTAAATAAGGTTGTGACCTTTGGTATCAAACCGGCTAAACCTGAAACAGGCTATGGCTATATTCAGGCCGGAGACAGCTGTGGCATTGGCTATGATGTAGCCTCTTTCCGGGAGAAACCGGATAAAGACACTGCGGCAAACTACCTTGCTGCAGGTAACTACTACTGGAATTCAGGGATGTTTGCCTTCACGGCAGGCTGCATTATGGAAGAGTTCAGTGCCTATGCGCCGGATATTTTTCAGCTGGCAGCTGCGCCATTGTCTGAAGTCATTGATAAGTTTGCGGCAATGCCGAATATCTCCATCGATTATGCGGTGGCCGAACAGTCGGCGCGGGTGGTGATGGCCCCCCTTACCGCCTATTGGAACGACATTGGCTCCTGGGATGCCATCTATGATGTGCTGGAAAAAGATCAGGCTGGCAACGCCCTGAATGGTGACTGCCTGCCCATCGACTGCGCCAATACGCTTATGCTGGGACGTAACCGATTAATTGCCGGTATCGGCCTGGAGGATATCCTGGTTGTCGAGACCGATGACGTCATCGTCGTGGCCAAGCGGGGTGAATCGCAGAAGGTGAAAGACGTTGTCACCGAGCTTAAAGCCAGGGGGCGGCGTGAGGTCGATGAACATACGACTATGTACCGGCCCTGGGGTAGCTATACGGTACTGGGGGAGGGGCCTGGCTACAAAATGAAAAAGATTGTGGTTACCCCCGGCGGGCAACTGAGCCTGCAGCTCCATTATCACCGCAGTGAGCACTGGATTGTTATCGGTGGTACAGCCAAGGTGACAATCGGTGAGCAGGAACAAATGGTCCATGTCAATGAGAGTGTCTATATCCCGACTTCCACCAAACACCGCCTGGCGAATCCGGGCAAGCTGCCGCTTGAAATCATTGAGGTGCAAAACGGCAGCTATCTGGGGGAAGATGATATCGTCAGGTTTGACGATGTGTACGGGCGGGCTTAAGCACGAAAAATCCTGTCAGTTTTGGCTGACAGGATTTTTATGTGTCGATATATAACGTTTATCAGGGTCTATATGACACAATTTTATGCGCACAATTATCTGGCCCGTTTCAGCAAGAGAATCTCTGCTTCATGCTGGGCATAATCGGCAGTCAGCTTGCGCAGAATTTCTGTGTGTAAAAGCTGGGCAGTTTCCATTTTGTCAATTTTCTGCTCCAGGACCGTAACCATGTGCACGACATCGGCAAATCCGCTTGTCGTTTGGGCTTCGAGCGCGCCCATCCGGAATTCGAGCTTGTCGACTTTTTCTTCCAGTCTGTCAAATCTGTTTTCGAGCCTGTCCAGTCTGCTTTCGACCCTGTTGACTTTTTCTTCGAGCCTGTCAAACCTGACTTCCATCCTGTCCATGCGGCCGACAAGCTCCTCTGTTACCGCATTGTTGTGTCCGACCATTTTAACCAATTGCTCCATCAAGACCTGCATCTGATTGAGCTGTTCCTTTGTCTCCATATTTATTCACCTCATCTTCCAAACTATTTTATCCTACTATTATTCTAACCCTTGTCGGCAAGATAGACAAGCAATTCTTTGTGCCAATCAAACAACTGCATGAGTCGGTCTAAAACCAAAAATATTCCTGGCAGCATTTGTCTGAACAGGAATATTTTTTTCGATGTAGTATATAGTATAGAGTTGGAAAAGAAGAGGAGCGTGACTGTATGGAGATTAAACGTAACGCGTTCAAGGCGTATGATATTAGGGGCCGGGTTCCTGATGAATTAAACGAAGAGATGGCCTACCGGATTGGACGGGCCTATGTAGATATTTTTAAAGCAAAGAAAGTAGCCGTGGGGCATGACATCCGGCTCTCCGGCCCAGCATTTAGAAATGCCCTGGTACGCGGCCTGACAGAAGCCGGTTGTGATGTTGTTGACATTGGGATGTGTGGAACCGAACAGATCTATTTTGCCACCGCTCACCTGAAACTCAGTGGCGGCATTATGATCACTGCCAGCCATAACCCGCAGGACTATAACGGAATGAAGCTGGTACGGGAAGACTCCCGGCCAATTAGCGGTGACAGTGGTCTTAAAGAGATCGAGGAACAGGTTGTCACCGGTGAGTTTCCCCCTGTCAGGGACGTTACCTCCGGCCAGGTTACCTATGCTGATGTCATGCAGGACTATGTGGCGCACCTCTTAACCTATGTTGATCATTCTCTGTTAAAACCCCTGAAGGTGGTTGTTAATGCCGGCAATGGCGGCGCCGGTGCCGTAATTGATGCCCTGGAGCCGCATTTGCCGTTTGAGTTTATTAAGATTAATCATGACCCTGACGGCAGCTTCCCGAACGGTGTACCTAACCCGCTGCTTATTGAAAACCGCGAGGCCACTGCCCGGATTGTCCGTGAGCACGGGGCGGCAATCGGCATTGCCTGGGACGGGGATTTTGACCGCTGCTTCCTGTTTGATGAACAAGGCAACTTTATTGAGGGCTATTACCTGGTCGGTTTTTTGGCACAGGCGTTTCTCCGGCGTTATGCCGGGGCCAAGATCATTTACGACCCGCGTCTGACCTGGAATACGATTGAATTAGTCGAGAAAGCAGGCGGCATTCCAGTTCTGTCCAAAAGCGGCCATGCCTTTATCAAGGAACGCATGCGTAAAGAGGATGCCGTCTATGGCGGTGAGATGTCGGCCCACCACTATTTTAAAGAGTTCTCCTACTGCGACAGCGGCATGATCCCCTGGCTGCTGGTGCTTGAGATTATGTGCCGGGAGGGTAAACCATTATCTGAGCTGATGCGCGAAAGAACCGCGTGTTATCCGGTCAGTGGTGAGATCAACAACACGGTAGCTGACGCCAGGGCTGTCATTAAAAAGATTGAGGATAAATATACACCCGGGGCTGTTAAGGTAGAACGGATCGATGGGCTCAGTGTTGAATATGAACAGTGGCGGTTTAACGTCAGAATGTCCAATACCGAGCCGGTGCTCAGGCTCAATGTTGAATCCAGGTGTGATAGTAAGTTAATGGAAGCAAAGACGGAGGAACTGCTGGCGTTAATACGGGCATGATAGGAGTGAGGGCATGACTAAAGCTCACGGGAAAATAAAAAAGGCAGTCATTCCTGCTGCTGGTCTTGGGACCCGGTTTTTGCCGGCAACCAAGGCCCAGCCCAAGGAAATGCTGCCTATTGTCGACAAACCTGCCATTCAGTTTATCATTGAAGAGGCCATGCAGTCCGGTATTGAAGAAATCCTGATTATTACCGGGCGGAACAAGCGGGCGATTGAAGACCACTTTGACCGGGCGATTGAACTGGAGATGACGCTCAAGGCCCAGGGCAAGTATGACCTGCTGGGGCTTGTCGAGGAATTGTCAGAGGTAACGATCCACTATGTGCGGCAAAAGGAAGCCAGGGGGCTGGGGCATGCTGTGCTGTGCGCCAAGCAGTTTGTGGGCAACGAGCCGTTTGCCGTCCTGTTAGGGGACGATATTATTGATGCCAATGTACCTTGCCTCAAACAGCTCATGGATGCCTATGACGACTATCCGGGAACCATTCTCGGCGTGCAGGAAGTGCCGAAAGATAAAGTATCAAGCTATGGTATCGTCAAACCTGAGCTGGTCAAGGACAATGTCTGGCGGGCCATTGATCTGATCGAGAAGCCGTCAATTGAGGAAGCCCCCTCCCGGCTGGCTGTGCTGGGCCGGTATATCATTGAGCCGGAAATCTTCTATCTGCTGGAAGAAACGCCACCCGGCCGGGGCGGCGAGATCCAGCTGACCGATGCGCTGCGTCGGCTGGCTGCCTTTAAACCGGTGTATGCCTACAACTTTGAGGGCCGCCGCTATGATGTCGGTGATAAGCAAGGGTATCTGGAAGCGACAGTTGAGTACGCCTTAAAGCGTCCTGACCTGCGGGACAAGTTTCTGCGTTACCTGCTCAGGACCATTGGGCCGTTAGGTAAAGATAATGCCGCGGCGACAAATAACGAGAAGTAATAAGCCAGGGTAAATTTTCGCGTCAACAAGATGTGAGGAGATGAATGAATGGCTGACCCTAAAACCGTAATTTCATTACCATCAGGTTTTACCTTGGATGTTACCAATCTGTACGGTGCAGACCGGGTTACTGCTGAAGATATAGCCGGTTTGTCCGAACGGCTCAAGGCGGCTCATCAGGCAATTCAACACATGCGGACTACCGGTGAGATTCGTGGCCATCTGTCGAAAGACGGCAAGCCGGAGCCGGTATTATTCAGCCAACTGCCCTATGTGCAGGCCGGCAACCTTAATAACCCTGAGTCGATTGCCAGGCTCAAAGCATTTGGGCAGTCACAAAGACACCGGGTGGATGTGGTAATCTCCTTTGGCATTGGCGGCTCTTATCTCGGCAACAAGGTACTATTTGACGTGCATTGCGGCGAGTTCTGGAACAGCAAGAGCAGTGAGGCGCGGCAAGGCTACCCTAAGCTGCATTTCAGCGGTAATAATATCGATCCCCGCCGGACTGCTGAACTTATTGAACACATTACCGATGAGGCGAAGCGTAAGGCTATGCATGCCGGCCCCACTGACCAGGTCTACCGGGTGACGCTTGTTGTTATCTCTAAGTCTGGCTCAACACTGGACACCATGTCGACCTTTATGGTGGTCTATGACGCCCTGAAGCAGGCAGCACCGGCGATTACGGTTGAGGTGGTGGCAGTCACCGATCCGGCTGAGGGTGAGCAGGAGACCCTGCTGCACCGGCTTGCCACGCAGCAGGGCTGGCCCATGTTCAGTGTACCTGACGGGGTTGGTGGCCGGTTCAGTATCTTCTCTGAAGTCGGCCTGGTTACGGCAGCCTGTATCGGGTTTGACATTGATGCCTTCTTAGCGGGTTCCAGGTCAATGGATGAGGCCTGCCAATCGGCTGACATCTGGCAAAACCCGGCTATGCTCAACGCAGCCCTCAAGTATCTGGCTGCCGCTAACCACGGACGGGATATTGAGGTATTTATGCCTTATGCCGATTACCTTAAGGCTGTGGCCGAGTGGTATATCCAGCTGCTGGCCGAGTCGTTGGGTAAACGGACTAACCGGAACGGTCAGGAGGTATACTACGGGCGTACGCCTACTGTCGCAGTTGGTACGACCGATATGCATGCCCAGACCCAACTGCATCAGGATGGCAAACGCGACAAGCTTGTACAGTTTGTCCAGGTCGGCCGGTGGCAGCAGGATGCTGTCATTCCCAACAGCTTTCCTTCAGCCGCTAAACTGGCTGACATAGCGGCACTACGGCTAAGCCAGGCGCTGGATGCTGCCAGAGAGGCCAATGCAGCTGCCCTGGTAAACGATAACCGCTTTAATGCTAACTTCCTGTTGCCGCAAATGAATGCCTACCACCTGGGTGAGCTTTTGTACCTACTCGCCCTATCTGTCGCCTATGAGGGGGAATTAGCCAACGTGGATGCCTTTGATCAACCAGGAGTAGAGGCCTATAAACGTCTGTTAGGGCCTATGTTGAAAAATATGAAGTAGACCTAAATTGATAGGTCAGTTAAATTCACTCGAAAGCGAGTGAATTTTTTTTTCGAACGCAGCGGCGAAAGAAAATACAAAGCGTCGAATATTGTTTTTTTGTACAGTTATGCAGTGGTATGTGTAGGATATTGTTGTATAAAAAACATTGTAAAATTCACAATATTTCACTAAAATTAGAACATAAAGAGGCGATGAATTTTAATCCTGGTTTCACAGGGCGCTGGGTCCTGTGGCTGGCTGAGGGCGGGATATAAATGGATAATACTGATTACCTTGAGTCCCTGAAACAGAAATTAGCTAAGCTTGGGTACAGTCCTTATCAGATTAATAAAATCAGTTATGATATGATAGGAACCTTCGGTAATGGCAACCTGTCCCCAGACCAGTATCTTACCCTTGTGACCGCGATGGAAGACTATATTGCTTTTGATCAAAAAAGTCCTAGGCGGAAAGTTCGTATGAAAGGGACTAACTAACGTTATAAGCGGTACCCGGAACCACTCCCTGGCGGAGTGGTTTTATATATAACATGTTACCGCTTTTTGATTGGAGATGGGAAGGATGGAAGATGAACCCTCTGATTCTGCCAGCAATGAGGATGCCGCTGGCATAGATGCAATGTACCGCATCGCCATGTTGCTGGCGCAACATTTAAACCTGCAGGAAATGTACCAGACCATCGTTCACCTTGGGTGCGAGTTAACCCAAACACACCACGGGTTTCTCTATGTAGTGAATGACAAATTGGAAAAACTTGAACTAAAATATGGGGTAGGTGTCTATCGCCATTATCAGGGTGTGGACAGAAAAAAGGATGAGCCGTCAGTTTCCAGCACTGTCTGGAAGACCGGCCGGCCTTTACTGATCGAGAATATTGCGCAATGGCACGCGCGCGCTACCGACCGCCCTTATGGCTGGGATACTGTTCACTCTGTTCTGGGTATCCCGCTGCAGTTGGATTATGGTGTGATTGCAGTTATTGGCCTGGGGTTTTCAACAAAGAGCAGGGTGCTTACCGACAACGAAGCGGATTTACTGGGACGTTTTGCGGCTCTGGCCGCAGTATCATTGCAGAATGCTATGGTGCATAGTGGTTTACACGCAGCGTTATTGGAGAAAAAGGCTATTCCAAACCTGCCTAATCTCACTGACCGAGAGAAAGCAGTTCTGGTCAGGATGGCTAACGGCTTATCCAACCGAGAGATCGCGAAGGATATGGGGATCGAAGTCTGTACAGTAAAGACCCATGCCCACCATCTGTTTGACAAATTGGCGGTGCGCAATCGCGCCGAGGCAGTGGTAAAAGCATGGGAATATCGAGTAAATGATATGTAATG
>NZ_DATMXX010000182.1:0-16743 GCF_035561255.1 Sporomusa sp.
AATATCTTACTGTCATTTACCGTAAAAAGTCAATAAGCAAGCGTACATATCAAAAAGAAAAACCCGGCAGCTATAGCCTAAGCTGCCGGGTACTTAATTAAATCCGGAATTGACTAATGGTTTCCTGTAATTCCCGGGCCATATCAGCAAGGCTTTGACTGGCCGCAGCAATCTCTTCCATAGAGGCCGACTGTTCTTCAGTTGCGGCCGATACCGACTCAGCTTCGGACGCTGCCGCTTTACTTAAGTCATCAATAACCTTAACAGAAGACACAATCTGCTGACTGCCCTGATTCATCTCTTTCATAGCCAGGGAAATTTTAGTAACTTGCGCTAATACCTCAGTGACCAACTGCGCAATCTCCTGGAAAGAACCACCGGCTGCTGTTACAACCTCAGCCCCCAGGCCGACTTCACGAGTACCGTCCCCCATAGACATAACCGCCTTGGCCGTATCTTTTTGTATCTCCCCGATCAGACCGGCAATTTGTTTAGCCGCTTCCTGGGATTGTTCAGCCAGCTTGCGGACTTCCTCGGCAACTACGGCAAAACCCCGGCCTTGCTCACCGGCGCGGGCCGCTTCGATTGCAGCATTTAGCGCCAACAAATTTGTCTGACCGGCAATCCCTGATATTGTGTCTACAATCTGCCCAATTTCCTTGGACCGCTCGCCTAGGCCGGCCACTACCAGGGATGAATGATTAACCGTCTGCTCTATAAGCACCATTTGCTGAACGGCCCTGCTAATCGAGACACTGCTTTCTTTTGCCTTATCAGCCGCCTGCGCCGATTTAGCCACAGTTTGGGTGGCTTCAACAGCCGCCTGGTCAATACTGACCGCTATCTTTTCTACCACGGCAGTTGTCTCAACTACTGCGTTTCTCTGCAGCTCTGTGCCGGAAGCGATGGCAGTGACTGAATTAGCCACCTGATTTGAGGCTTGGGCAGATTCATAAGAACTCGCGGTTAGCTCTTGTGAGGAAGCAGCCACCTGTTCGGCGCTGGTACGCACCCTGACAATCAAATCACGCAGATTATGTACCATCTTATTGAAGCCTGCTGCAAGCTCCGCAATTTCATCCTTACCGTTAACCGGAGCCTGGATAGTAAGATCGCCACCGGCAACCATACTTACCTGACCGGCCAGTTCCTCCATTGGTTTTGTGAGTCGCTTAGCCATAAAGAACGTAAGCAGGATCACGAAGAAAACAGATCCCAGCGTAATCATCGCCGATAACCATCTTAGACTTGCCAGTGGCTTGTAGAGTACCGCCTCCGGTACACTGATCGCCAAAGTCCAGCCTGTTGAAGGTATCTTTTGATAAGCCATAAACAACTCTTTACCGTCATACCGGTAATTCGAAAAACCCTGGTCTCTGCCAATGATATTCAAAATGACAGGAGCAACATCTTTAAGTTTTTCTATCTCAGCAATGTTTTTTGAAACAAAATCAGGATTAGGGTGTGCCAGCATCAATCCCTTGGAATCGATGAGAAACGCATACCCTTCCCCATGTAAATTTATCTCCTTTACATTATCAACAAGGGTTTGCAGCAAGATATCCTCACTCGCAACCCCGCGCAATTGACCTTGTGAATTTTTCAAGGGCATGGCTACTGACACGGCCATCTGCTTTGTTACCAGATCTAAATATGGGTCTGAATAGATGAGCTTCCCCTGCTCACTGGCAGTCTTATACCAGGTCCGGACCCGCGGGTCGTAGTCAGCAGGCGGTACCCAGCCACTCCCATCAACCATTTTACCTTCAACTGAGCCAAAATACATATCAGACAACTCTTTATCCACCGTTTTATACCCGGCTAACATAGGCACAGTTATTGCACCATCACCAACAGTACTCTGTAGTGTGCCTACTGTAATCTCAAGCATCTTAGCCTTACTGATTAACCAGCCGTCGAGTTTATTAACATGAGAGTTAACACTTGACTGCATTTCGTCCTGAATTCCTTTAGTCATCTGACCTTGGGAGAACATGTACACAGAGATGGATAACACCAGCAGTGTGGCGGTAGTTACTAATGAAAATAATAGCGTTAGTTTACTCCTCAGCTTCATCTTTTTACCCTCCTTATTGCGCATTCTGCTACATAACCGTCGTTTTCCATTTCAGAAAATAACGAAAAGCCTTCTGACAGTAAATGCCGAAGGCTTCTATGCCATAAAGATTTGCCAATATGCAGTATTCTACAATATATTGCTAAACTTGTAAATAGGGGGAAATCACCCTATCACATTTCGTCATATTTTATGGTATTATAACACATAGAAGTAGTAACGATTGCCCAATAATTTATAAAATAACAACCGTTCTGATGGCACTAAATGAATGAGGATGGGTGGTGTAACGATGAAAAATTTTGTAGCAAGGCAGCCGATTTTTAACCGGCAGAAACAAGTCGTTGCCTATGAATTGCTATTTCGCTCAGGCCACTTAGAAGTCTACGATGCCGCAGATGATGATGATGCCACCGTCAGTGTGATTTCGGGGGCTTTTTTACTATTGGGGATGGATAAAGCAACACACAGTAAACGGGCGTTTATCAATTTTACCCGTAATTTATTAAAGAAAGATCTCGTTACCCAGTTACCGCGCCAGTCAGTGGTTATTGAAATCCTGGAGAATATTGAACCTGATGCAGAAATAGTGGAGATATGCACACGGTTGAAGCGATTAGGGTATGTGATTGCCCTTGATGATTTCATCTTTTCTGAAAAATTCCAGAAACTGTTTGAACTGATCGATATCATCAAGGTCGATTTTTTAGTGACTACTGGCCAGGAGCGCAGCAATATCATCAGCCTGGTCAATAATCCCCGGATCAAATTTCTGGCAGAAAAAGTAGAAACAATTGCCGATTTTGAGCAAGCGGCTTCCTTAGGCTACAGCTACTTTCAGGGGTATTTCTTCAGTAAACCGGAGATTCTATCAGAAGAAGATGTTCCCAGTTATAAAGCGCAGTATGCCCGGGTCTTGCACGAAATACACCGGCCGGACATGGATTATGCCCGCATGGAAGAGATAATAAAACACGATGTTGCTTTTTCCTATAAGCTGCTGAAATATGTCAACTCTGCTTATTTCGGTTTTCGGCAAGAGGTTGATTCAGTCAGGCATGCGCTTGTTTTACTGGGAAAACGTCAGGTCGAACAGTGGATCTCCTTATTAATTCTCAAAGAATTAGGGAAGGAAAGCCCTGAGGAGATTATCGTATTATCTGTTATGCGGGCAAAATTCGGGGAACTTCTGGTGCAAAAGATGAATCTGCGCGAATTGTCCTCTGATGTATTTATTATGGGCATGTTTTCCCTGCTTGATTGTCTATTACACAGGCCGATGCAGGATATTCTAAAAGAATTGCCCATCTCCACCGACATCAAACAGGCCTTATTAGGCAGCGACAGCCTGCTGGGAAATATTTATTGCCTGATCTTATCCTATGAGAAAGGACAATGGAATCAGTTTGCGCACTGTGCTGCGAAATGCAATGTCGCGGAGGTGGATGTTCCAGACATCTATCTACAATCATTACAATGGGTCGAAGAGTTCTTCGAGCAGACCCGTAATTAGCCAGGTAATCTATTTCGATTACTCACTAATCATAAAACTGCGCATAGATATTGACCCATTCTGCATATCTGTGCAGGTAAAATCCAGCTTATCAGTTTCTGCTTGCAATGCGATTGAATAAAGCATTGGCAGGTAATGCTCATTTGTGGGAACAGCAACCTGGGCATACGGCAAATTTTCATAATTGATCAGACTAGAATGGTCATGGTTTACTAACGCTGCGGCGATGTAGCTGTCAGTCTCCGCAGCCCAGGAATAGACGTTGCCATACAACTGCGAGAAATCAATCCGGGAAAGATTATGCACAACATTGCCACTGCCAATAATAAGAACCCCTTCTTGTCTTAAGGCGGCAAGCTTTTTCCCAAATTCATAGTGTTCCTGCGGGGATTTATTGACATCAAGACTTATTTCCAGGACTGGAATATCGGCATTGGGATACATATGTTTCAAGACAGCCCAGGCTGCATGGTCAATTCCCCGCTCCCAGTCACAGGTAATCCCGTTTTGTGTAATTGCCTGCACAAAGGCGGCCTGTTCCGGTGACCCAGGACAAGTGTATGTTGCCTCATATAACGCCTGAGGAAACCCATAGAAATCATAAATAGTTGGTGGTTTCTTAGCAGCTGTGATATAAGTCCCTCTGGTCTGCCAATGGGCCGAAACGACAACAATAACCTCCGGCCGGGGCAGCTTTTTCCCTAAATCCACGAGGCTGCGGGTATAGCTGTTGTCTTCGACGATATTTATAGGAGATCCATGGCCGATAAACAATACTGGCATTTTCATTGCAAATCACCCCTTTAGTTAATTACTATCACGTATCTATTGTATAGTTCGGGAAAAATCAACCATTTCCTTCCACCCCGGTATAACACCAATCAGCACGAAGGTACAATATTAGTCTCAAATATAGATCGCTTTATCATAAAAGCATTGACATACAATTGTTTGTATGATACAACTTTTATAAAGGAGTACACCAATAAATGACAAATGATAGTATCGACATCGATAAATACAATCGTTGTGTAGAAGACATCGGCGGCTTGCTGCAACGGACAGTGCGGATCTGCCAACTATTTGAACGTGAACAAATCAAAGTCCATGGATTTACCAGTTCACAGTGCTATATCCTCCTGGAGGTTCTCAAGAGCGGGACTTTGACAATCAATGAGATCAGTTCTAAGATGAACCTGGAGATAAGTACCATCACCAGAATAATGGATAATCTGGTACGGGATCAGCTCCTGGTACGAAACCGGCTTAGCCATGACAAACGGGTTGTTGAAGCGTCTCTTACGGAAAAGGGAATCCATGAAGCCAATAAATTGCGTGAAAGTATCCGCGACTACTATAAAAACGTAATCTCCCATCTCCCACCCGGTCATGTCCGTGAAGTAATGAGCGCAGTTGAACTGCTGCTGACAGCAGTGGAACAATCAAATAAACAGAGCAGATAAATTTTTTCATAAATATTTGTATTATACAAATATAATCAATCATTAAGGAGGTATAAAACTATGCAGTGGATTCAAGCCAGAGTGACCCAGGAAACCAATTTTTACGGTAAATGCACCCCTGTTGACCTTGTCAAGAAATATGGCAGCCCATTATACGTATACAATGAACGAATCCTGAGGGAACGGTGCCAGGACATCAAGCGACTGATAAAAGACCCGGATTTTATCGTAAACTATTCGGCAAAAGCCAACAGCAATCTGGCATTGCTAAAGATCGTCAAAGACGAGGGCTGTTATGTGGACGCCATGTCACCTGGCGAAATCCACGTTCAGCTGCAGGCTGGATTTAAGCCTGAGCAAATTCTTTATATCGGCAACAACGTATCCCCGGCTGAAATGGAATATGTTATCAATCAGGGCATTCCGGTGAGCGTTGATTCGCTTTCCCAATTAGAGTTATATGGAAAAGTCAGCCCTTACAGCAATGTCGTTGTCAGGTTTAATACCGGGGTAGGTGCCGGACACCACCACAAAGTAGTCACAGGCGGCGATAAAACCAAATTCGGGATCGAGACTGCCTTCATACCAGAGGTAAAGGCTATACTGAATAAATATCATTTGCGGCTCAGCGGAATTAATCAACATATCGGCTCATTATTCATGGATACTGATTCATATATAAGCGGTGTTCAGGCATTGCTGGACGTGGCGTTCCAGTTTCCAGACCTGGAATTTATCGATCTCGGCGGCGGGTTTGGTATCCCCTATCACAAATATGAGAATGAACCGCGGCTGGACCTGGCTGCTTTGAGCGAGAAAATGAGCAAGGTTCTCACCGACTGGGTCATCCAGTATGGCAAGAAGATAAAATTCAAAGTCGAACCTGGCCGGTATTTGGTAGCCGAATGCGGAATACTCCTGGGAACTGTCCATACTATCAAGACTAACTATCACACAAAATATGTTGGTACAGATATCGGCTTTAACGTACTCATGCGGCCAGTTCTCTATAATTCGCACCATGATATTGAACTCTATCGCAGCAGTAATGCCCTGTCACGAAATCAGGAGGCTGTCACGATTGTCGGGAATATCTGTGAAAGCGGGGATATTATTGCCGCAGACCGTAAACTGCCGAAAATTTTCGAAGAAGATATTATCGGGGTTCTGGATGCGGGTGCCTATGGCTATTCCATGGCTTCAAACTACAACAATCGCCTCCGCCCTGCCGAGGTTCTGATCACAAGCCACGGCGATGATCTACTAATCCGTCGCCGGGAAACGCTGGAAGATTTAGTTCGCCACTTCTAATGAAGTGAACAACTACACAGGCGGGTGGTGTGTTGGCAAAAGCGGAAGTCAAGCATCAGCGGTGGAGAGTTGATGCGGAATATATAGTTAAGCTGAAAGGGGTTAAATAATGACAGACAATTTTATTCAACAGCTGTTTGCGCAACGCATTGGCGGTAACTTGTTTGGTAAAGACACAGTTTTGTATAAGTTTGAAAAAATAAAAAGGGCTAAACGGGCTGCAATCGCTAAAAATCCAGGGGTAGAATTGATTGATTTAGGGGTCGGGGAACCTGACTGGATGGCCGAACCCGAGGTTGTTGAAACCTTATACGCCCAGGCCAGGCAAAAAGAAAATCGCGGTTATACCGATAATGGAATTCCTGACTTTAAGGCTGCCGCCGCCGGTTATATGGAATCAGTCTACGGGGTTTCCGGTTTGGATCCGCTAACGGAAGTAACCCACGGCATTGGTTCCAAACCGATTTTGGCCCTGCTGCCATTAGCGTTTATCAACCCTGGCGACATTACAATCATGACCGTCCCTGGTTATCCGGTTATGGGAACGATGACCACAGCATTATATGGCGAAGTGGTGAATTTGCCCCTGCTGGCCAGTAATGCCTTCTTGCCGGACCTGGATTCACTGACTGCCGAGCAACGCCGCAAGGCCAAACTATTATATATCAATTACCCAAACAACCCCACCGGGGTAACGGCAACCAGGGAGTTCTACGAGAAAGTAGTCAAATTCGCCCGCGACAACGAGATTATTGTTGTCTCAGATGCCGCTTATGCAGCGCTGACATTTGACGGCGAAAAACCGCTGAGCTTTCTGTCGGTCGCCGGCGCTAAAGACGTAGGTGTAGAGATTCACTCCCTGTCTAAAGCCTATAACATGACAGGCTGGCGCTTAGCCTTCATCTGCGGGAACGAGCTGGTTGTCAAAGGCTTTGCCGCTGTAAAGGATAATAATGATTCCGGGCAATTTGCGCCAATCCAAAAAGCAGGCGTCTACTGCCTGCAACACCCTGAAATATCGGAGAAAACGGCCCTAAAATACTCCCGTCGTCACGACATGCTTGTCGAGGTATTAACGAGTGTTGGTTTTTCGGTAACAAAACCTAAGGCTTCATTTTATCTCTACGTTCGTATCCCGCAGGGAACAAAGGCTGGGCGGGTATTTAATTCTGCCGAGGATTTTTCCGAATATCTTATTACAGAAAAATTAATCTCGACAGTGCCGTGGGATGACGCCGGTTCCTATATTCGCTTCTCAGTCACTTTCGAAGCCGCGGATGCCGCAGCTGAACGCCGGATTATGACTGAGATAAAACAACGCCTGGCTGATGTTGAGTTTGTTTTTTGAAAATATTGACCTTACCTTAAAATTGAGGTAAGGTCATCGCTCTGTAAAGGACAAAAGCATTAATAATGAACCCGTTTTTTGCTGCCTGACAGATAGGGCGACCGGCGGTGTCTTCTATAGACACACCCACCAAGCTCCTGCAGTGCTTCAGCTACCACGTTTTCCACCTCACTGATTGTGTAGCCGAAAACGAGAACATTTACACACAATTCCAACCTGCTCAGGCTAATCTCATCATCGTTAGGCCAGCACTTTGAGGGGGTAACATCTACCTGCGTCAACCTGGTATGGGACAAAAAGAGAAACTGTTCCGGTGCTGATTCCGACAGTTTAGCCAATACTTTAATATGTCCCAGAATGACCTCATTACGGGATAACGCTCTACCAATTGAAGCGATGAATTCCCGTAATAAACCTTCAGCCTCCAGGGCTGTAAGCGGCTCCTCAAAGACAATACGATGGCTCCGGCTAAAGACTGTTGCGTCACTATTCACAACAAACAACCTCCTCAAGAACGGTAATCGGCAGTTCCTTAGTTGCACTGGTAATGACAACCTTCAGTTTGGGATCAATCTCCTGCAAATCCCCTGTAATCTTTGCGAGCTCCTCGCCGGCCAGATCGGCTTTGTTGAGCACAATCAGGTCACTCCCTTCCACCTGTCCAATCACCAGCGGCTTTAACATCGCTACCAGCTCCGCCCACCGCCCCCGGTCAACAATCGTGACTGTTTTGAAAGCTGAGTATACTTTACTGTACTTTTTTATCATCTTGGCCGTTTTCGAGGGATACGCCAGTCCGGTCATTTCAATCATCAGCCAGTCGGGCTTCACAGTCGCGTGAATCTCATCCATCGCACTGATTAAATCGCTGGTAATTTGACAGCAGACACAGCCGCCAAACAACCGCTTCACCTGCAGACCACGATCAGAAAAAAGCTTATCGTCAACCCCGGCAGCACCGATCTCATTTTCAATGATGGCAACCGTTTGCTGGCGAGATTCTGTTAGGTATTTCGCTACCTGCAAAATCGTTGTTGTTTTGCCTGACCCCAAAAAACCGCCAAAAAGCAAAATACGCATAAAAATTCCTCCTTTACTGCCTCTATATAGGAGCGTTGTCAATACACCACCCGCCTGCGCCTGCAAACTTCTTTAATGCGGAATATATAGAACAGCAAAGGGCTATCCCCCACAATTGGAGACAGCCCCTTGCACATGTAATGCTACCAGACAAAAGCATCCCGGCGATAAGCCTCAAGATAGTTTACACAGAAATTATCGCGGCCGGCCAGTGTTTCAGCAGTAACAATACTGGCCATCATGGCTTTGTCCAGTGGGTTAATAATTAACCCGTCCAGCCCTTTAGCAATGCCCATTACCGCAAACAGCTGATTCATAAATTTACGGTTAGGCAATCCATAGGAAATATTAGATAGACCACAAATTGTATGTACGCCTGGATAGTTGGCCGTAATGGCCTGAATCGCCTCCAAAAACTCTATCCCGAAAGAATCGCTGGTAGCGATTGGCTGAACCAGGGCATCTACATAAATGTTATCCAAAGGCACATTATGCTGTGTTAAGTTATTAATCAGCTTATCGGCAATCCTCAACCGGGCTTCAGTGGTCTCCGGCATACCGTCATCACTCATGCATAAGGCCACTACTTTGAGGTCTGTCCCGGCAACGACAGGCAATAAAGCATTATACCGCTCTTTTTCCAAAGAAATCGAGTTGACCATCGCTGTTCCCTTATGAACCGCAAGAGCCTGCTCTACGCATTTGGGGTCAGGACTATCAATGCAACAGGGTGCATCTACAACTTCTTGCACAACTTTAACCAGCCATTTGAGATAATTTGCTTCTTTTCCCACAAAAACGCCGGCGTTTACATCAATATAATTCGCTCCGGCTGCTAACTCGTCTGCGGCTACTTTTTGAATGGCTGCAACATCCTGAGCTTCTATAGCCGCAGCGATGGCCTTGCGACTGGAATTAATCAACTCACCAACAATTATCATGCTTTTATTGTCCTCCTTCTCTTACGATTCATGCTGATATCACCGTTATGGTGGCTGACCGTTAATCAAGCTCGTACTCGGAAGGGATAAATTTATCTAATTCTAACTCTCCTTTTAGTTCATGCCAGAATTTTTCTTCATCATCAGGAATCGCAGCTACCTGATCATCCATAATATCCAGCCAGTTTTTCTCCCGCTCGGCAATAAAGACTTCCTTGTTGTCCACGGCCTTTCTGATTGCATCAATAGCTAACTTGGCCCCGGCTTTTGTCCTCAGGAAAGGAGTCTTGGCTTTAACCAGTTCTTTACTGATATCAAAGACCACGTCAGGCCGCAAAATGTAAGCCTGCGGATCCCATTTGGAATCAGAGTCAGCCAGTAGATCCCGAAAGGTTATCCCATAGCCTTTTTGTTTAGCCACATTCATTAGCCGGCAATCATAGATCAACTGCTCAATAGAAACTACAGGGGCAATATCTGATAAGAGCCGGACGTTAGTTACTGATTCGTTGCTCCACAGATCGGCTACAGCGGCGGCAATATTGCCAACAGCGCTTAAATGAGCGCAGGCTGCCGACTTTCCTTCCATAGCAATGGGTATTCCGGCAATAGCTTTGGCATACACGCCTTCATAACCACAATCCTTATTCGGACCAACTGCACCGGCTTCATATGCAGCAAGGGTTCTGGCCGCACTTGCTACCCGTACTACCGCCGCAAACACATTGGGGATAAAACCTTTGTGTGCCAGGACCATCGCAGTATTGGCAAAGCCACAAGCAGTATCACCGGCGGCCTGTGCCCCATTCTCCTTAGAAATCCGTACAATGTGCTCCCACAGGAATTTCATATCCCGCGTGCCCATAATCCCTAAAGCGAAGATAACTTTGGTCAGGTCGGCATTAACCAGTGCGTCGTCATGAATTTCCTTGCCGCCGGTTGACTCAATGGCGATAAAGTCAGCCCCGCCCTTGGCCGAGCCTTCAATTGTCTTCAGAAGATTATCAAAGATTTCACCACTGCGCATCAGCGGCGGACGCTTAAATTCCCGCACATCACCTGGCGTACTGCGCAGAGCGCTTTTTAACCCATACTTGGCTTCATACTCAGACATGGCGTTCTTGAGAAGGTTGCTGATCTCAATGCCCCATTCAGGTACAAGGGTCATCTCCGGCAGCATTTCGAATTCTACTACAATCCCGGGTGCATACAACTCTTTGGCCCGTTTTAGAACCCCATTAATCATTTCACTATAAATTTCTTTGATTTCCTGCATAGTGCCAGCATTAACTTCCATCGGCGGCAAGGTAAAATTAAGCTCCGGATAGATTTCGCCGCCACCAATAACCATCCCGTTTTTGCATTTAACCGGATTGGGTGCGCTGCCATAGACAAAATCATTTAATGAATTATAAGCCAATTTATCGAACGTTCTAGCCATTTTTCTACCTCCCCAAATATTACTGTTTCTTCGCCAGTATTTTTTTAGCAACATCCACTGCCACAACAGCATCTTCAGCATAATAATCTGCATTAATGCTCCGGGCGTAGGTTTCGCTAACAGGAGCCCCGCCAATCAAGAACACAAACTGACTCCGCACACCGGCTTTTTCAAATTCTTTAATTACACTATCCATATAAGGCATAGTTGTCGTAAGCAAGGCAGACAGGCACACCATGTCGGCCCCAACCTCTTTGGCTTTATCTAAAAATGCCTGGGCAGATACATCAATCCCCAAATCATACATTTCGATACCAGCGCCCTTAAGCATCATCCGGACCAGGTTTTTCCCAATATCATGCAAATCACCTTTTACTGTACCGATAACAGCCTTGCCGATCGGCTTGACCCCTGTAGCTGTCAAAATAGGTTCCAGTACCTGCATACCGGCATTCATGGCTTTTGCCGACATTAACATCTCCGGTACATACACTTCGTTGTTCTTGAATTTTTCTCCTACCACGGCCATAGCCTGAATTAATCCGGTATTTAATATTTCTGTTGGCGATACATTCTGGGCCAGAGCCTCAGATACCATTTCTTTTACCTTGGCAGCACTTCCCTTTTGTACACTTAGCGAAAGTTGATTTAGATCCATTTTTCTTCCTCCCCCTGATTCTTGGTGATTTTCTTTTGCAGTCATCACACTTATTATGTCGTCATTGATCATATATGCGCTGTCATCTGAAATCGGCGTATCCACCTCCTTCTGACTATATACTGTTCCATATATTCCCTTTAACTGCTTTCATTATAGCACTATAACCATTCTGAAAATTCGCAACAGTTGTGTACTTTTGAGTGCAATCCGTGCATAATCAAAATTGTGAAGAAAAAAACGAATTGAATTCTTGTCTAAACATATAAATCCGGCAAAAATTCACTACAACTGATACATTATCCAACTAAAAGTAAACAGCCGGCCTACTGGTAAAGGCCGGCTGTAAGGGATCAGTATCTAATTATGCTTCCTGTGTAGCCAGTTTCCGTCTCAGCACAATCTTATTGAGATTGTGTACTAAAAAGCTCTTGGCATCTTTCGCGCATTTAAAATAGCAATCAGCACCGATAGCGCGGGCAAAGGCTTCATCAACCGGCGCACCGCCGATGGCAACAATCATACCCTGACGCATCCGGGCTTCCTCCAAAGCATTAATCACCTTTCTCATTACAGGCATAGTAGTTGTCAGTAAGGCGGCCATCATCAGGATCTCCGCCTTTGTTTTTTCAACTGCCTGGATGAACTTTTGCGGTGTGACATCAATCCCCAAATCAACAATATGAGCACCAGTACCCATCACTGTCAGTTTTACCAGATTTTTGCCAATATCGTGCAGATCTCCGGCCACAGTCCCAATCACAATGGTACCTGTTGTCTGCCGTTTGACTTTATATTTCAGTTGCGGTTCCAGGATAGTCAGACCGGCATGCATGGCCCGGGAGGACATTAATACTTCAGGCACAATGACCCGCCGGTGACTAAATTTATCGGCTACCTGGTCCATACCAACAATCAGCCCTTTCTCCAGTACAGCGAGGGCCGGATATCCCTGGGATAAAGCTTTGCAACAAAGTTCTATTACGGCTTCTGCATCGCCGGCCTTGACTTTTTCGGTAATCTCGGCATAAATCATGGCCATCCCTCCATTAAAACAAACTATTACGATAAATCAATGGTGCTACACCGATATGCTTGCAAAACACCTTGGCAAAATAACTCTGACTTTGAAACCCGACCGCTTGAGCTACCTGGGCGACACTAAGCTCCGGTTTTTTCATCAGCTCAACGGCTTGCTCCACCCGCACCCGGGTAATATAGTCATTGACAGTGCATTTGAGTTCTTGCCGGAACAAGCGGGACAGATAAGAGGGGCTGATAAATAGTTGCGCCGCAACATCGTCGATTTTAATCGGCTGTGAATAGCTTCCCAGGATAAAACCTTTGGCCTCATTGACCAAACCACTGTGTTTCTTATCTTCTAGCGAGAGGCTTTGATCCAGGAAGGAGCTAACCAATTTTTGCATCCGGAAAAAGAATTCTTCCATCTGACGGCAGTCATTGATCTTTTCATTAAATTGCTGCAGCATGACCATGACAACCTCAGGTTCAGCACCACCTTCGACAGCGGCGCGGGAAACCAAAGCTGCCAATTCGATAATCCGCATTTTGATGGTCATTTGATCACCGGTGGCTTTAACAAAAAGCTGAGTCAGCAGCGTGTGCAGATTTTTCTCAGCCCGGGGTTTATCACCAAGCCGGATATAACGGAGAAAGCTTCGCTCCCGCTGGAGATAGGTACCATAATCATTTCCCTCTTTGGCGTCAGATGGTTGTTGCTTTTTGCGTTCCTCCAGCTCTTTACGGATTCGCTGCTGTACCTTGTAGGTATCTACTTTTTCCAAAACAAGCAGATCCCGTTGCATAAGCTGATTGACAGTAACATATAAGACGTCAGCCGCCGCCTGAAAACGATCTGGAGAAATAATATCCAATTGGTTTATTTTTCTTTCTACCTCCGCAAAGTCATCCACTTCCGGATTCAATTCGCGCAGCTCCTTGTAAAAGAAACGGTCCGGTTTCCACAACAGCACCTGGCTGCAAATAATACTCCCCAGCGAAATCCCCCGCAGGCTAATCGGCACAACCCAGATAACCAGCCCGGCGCGGCAGCGAAAGAAATAGGGTTCCTCCCATTTAGATGCTTCCTGCGTAGCCTGCTTATAAGAAGCCCGGCATTTGGCCACCCCGCTGGGTTTACTGCGAATGTACCGGCAAAACTCACAACGCTCGGCTGTATCAAACAACCCGAAAGACTCGCCGGCTTTGTTTACAATTGCCACATGCAGGCCGGTTGCTTTAGAAAAGTTCTCCAATACCTCCTGGAGATATTGGAGGTCAACCAGATTTCTGTCGATCATCGGCTTCTACTCACCCCAATCCGTAGTCTTATCATACGTTTTAGCATTGCATCGGGGTAAAACAAACTAAATCTGACATGGTGCTATGTACATGCTCTCCATAAAATACATACTAAACGTAGCACTGCCACCCAATTCCACGTGTGTAATCTGACTGGCCTGCCGGCGCAGGTTATTAAACGCCCGCTGGTCTAACAATGCCTTAACAGCCCCGGCATGAGCCGCATTGCCTGCTGTCTTTAGTTTATGCATACTCAGCTGGGGAATAAGACCAATATCCACCGTACTCGCTAAATTGAGATGTGATGCGAAGGTTCCTGCCAACACTACCGAATCCAGATCCCCTACCGCCAAACCGGCAATGTCCAGCAGCGTCCGGATACCGGCGCAAACTGCGCCTTTAGCCAATTGCAACTGACTGATATCACGCTGGGTCAGGACAACATCATTGCCGTTTGGGTTATAGGCCAGAACAAACTCCCGGCCCAGCTCGCCATCGCGAATACGGTTTAGCAGTCCGGATAGCAACGTAGCCTGTACCTCCGGATCATGAGGGTCCTGAATGCCCCCCTGTTCACTGATAATACCGGCTCGTCGCATTTGCTGCACCGCCTCAATTAGCCCGGACCCGCATATGCCTGTGGCCTGGCCCCCGCCGATGACAGCAATCGCTACCCCCTGCTCATCAATCATCACCCGTTCAATAGCACCAGGCTGCGCCCGCATGCCGCAGGTAATTCCGGCCCCTTCAAAAGCGGGGCCGGCGGCCGTGGAGCAGGCCCACATCTGTGAACCGTCCTGTAAATACAATTCGCAGTTTGTACCAATATCAATTAAGAGATGGCACCCCTGCGTCAAAAGCTCCTCAGCCCCAAGCACCGCCCCCAGGGTGTCACCACCGACGAAACCACCCACATTCGGAAATAAGAAAACCTTAGCCTGGGGATGCAGATCAAGCCCAGTCTCACTGGCACAGAACTCCAACGAAGCATTATACACCGACACAAACGGTGAAAGTGCCAAAAAGGAGACATCCAACCCCAGGAATAAATGGTGCATCGTAGTGTTGCCCACCACAACTGCTTTATAGATTTGGCTGCTGCCGATTTCCGCCATAGTACACAATTTATTCAGTAATCCATTTATTGTCTCGGTTACCGTTTGACGAAGCAGGTCACGGTTGCTCTGGCTATGATTAGCAAACTCAATCCGGGAGATTACATCAGCCCCAAACAGGGTCTGACCATTCTCCGCCGCTGCTAACCGCACCATACTGCCTGTTACCAGATCATATAAGGCCACAGCAATATTAGTTGTGCCGATATCAATAGCCACTCCATAAACCGGAGCTTGACCTGTCCCTGGTAAAACCTCCAGAATAGTTCGGTCCCATAAAACCGCAGTAACCGCAAAGTTTTCTTGTCTCAGCACCGGGGCCAATGTTTGCAGCTGCGGCAGCCTGATCGTCAGATCAGTAAGCGAACAGGTTTCCTGCAATTTTGCAAACAACCTGTCCCCATCGCTCCGCTCATCGGTAAGGGTCGGTTGATCCAGGTCAACTTGCACCTGAACTAAACCGCAATGCTGACTACTTGCCTGCTCTGCCAGAAACAAGAGACCTTCCTTTCTGTCCACATGCCCACTCGCCCCGCAGACCACAGTCATGCCATCTGTAGGCTGAGCCTGGCAGGCAAGCCGGATGCCGGTAACAATCTCCCCGGCACTAAGTCTTTGGTATTCCATTTCTGATGGATCCGGTGCCTCACTCACTATTCTTATTTTGCATTTCCCGCAGGTCCCCTTACCATTGCAGATATTAGTTACAGGCAGATTATGGCGAATCAATGCCGCCATTAGACTTTCCCCCAATGTCACAATCACCGGTTCAGAGTTTACTTTAATCTGCAAACCAATTCCCCTCCTCTAATACTATGGGGTTACCAGGAGCAACCCGGATGACATCCGGGTGTTGTTTCCTGTTAACAACTGCAGCCAATAGTTCAGGATCCCCCACCACCTCAGTAACCTTCCACTCGAAGAATTCAGCAATCTCGGTTACCTTCTGGCGGCATTGCCTAAGTTTTTCTCCCTCACAGGTCCGGATAAATACTGCTTCCCGATACCTGCCATATAGTGTCTGAATCAGATATCGCGCATCAGCCTCGCCATATTTATCGAAATATTCCAGATATTCGGAATAAGGATCTCGTCCATAATCCAGCCAGCCCTGGCTAAAATAATAGACCGCTGGATTAAGTTCAGCAAGCTGCTGTCGCCGGAGGTTTGAACCTAATAGCAGGCTGATACAATCATGGGCTGCAGGCAGCACCATCGGTACAGCAGCGGAAACCAGGCCCGCCACAGCATGAGAACACCGTCCATAGGTCAGTATAATCAGGTCGTAGCCCTGACTGGCATCAATGCTGCGCTGGATTTCCTGATGTAATTCCCAGGGGAAGGCGTGTAAGGCAAAATCCAGAAATTCACAATCGATAGTGGTTGAAAGCCCCAAACCCACTACTTCGCTCTTAGTGGCATGACAGCCAATCAACTTGATGCGCACCCCTCGCCCCCCCAATCCTAATAATAT
>NZ_DATMXX010000183.1:0-39481 GCF_035561255.1 Sporomusa sp.
TGCCACACTTTAATTATACGACATTGTTTTCGTTTATGGTGATGCTACAGCGCGAGTTGCATCTGATTTTGGGGCAATGCCAAAAGTAAAACCATTCTTTGTATTCTAGGATTATCTGATATGCGCAAAAACCAAAAGACCGGCGCCAGCGGTTTTTCTTAAAAGTAAGTTTCGTTTTTTCTATCTGGTATGATATACTAATATTTGGATAAATAATAGGAAGAGAGTGAGATTTATGAAAAGATATCTTGCAGCTTTTGCGGTAATGGTAGCCTGTTTAGTACTGCTGACTGCCGGGTGTGCCGGCAGCAATACCGCTCAGCCTAATCAGACCGAGACCAGCCCCAAGCCAGCGCCGCAGGCCACTGAAGTGACCACCAAGAAAAACAGTGTAGCCCTGTTTGAGACCTCGAAAGGTAAGTTTCGTATTGAGCTATTTGAGGATAAAGTACCGCTCACAACCAAAAACTTTATCACCCTTGCCAATAAAGGGTTTTATAACGGGCTGATATTTCACCGGGTCATTGAGAATTTTATGATTCAGGGAGGCGATCCTAAGGGCAATGGTACCGGCGGTCCCGGCTACAACATTCCTGACGAATTTCACCGTGATCTCAAGCACGGCGAGGGTGTTATTTCTATGGCCAATGCCGGCCCGAATACCGGTGGGTCACAGTTCTTTATTACCCTTAAGGCTACACCGTGGCTTGACAATAAACATGCCGTGTTTGGCAAGGTAGTTGAAGGCATGGATATAGTGCAGGTTATTGGCAAGGTGAAGACAGGTGCCCAGGATAAGCCGGTGGAGGATGTCGTTATTAAGAAGATTACAATTGAGCCAGCTAAGTAAATATATATTCTATATACAACGCATTAAAGTTTTGCAGGCGTTGTGTGTTAATTTGTAGACAGCAAAGGCCGGGAGGGGAAATTATGGAACTGCGAACAATCGAACAAGCTATAGCCGGGTTTATTGCGGAAACTCCGCTGAACGCTGCCGCCGAAATCGGCCTGGCCAGGATTTTCGACCAGCCCCTTGTGGGTGTAGCCGGTGCCGGTGATGTTTTATTTGACACCCTGAAAGAAGCAAACATTGTCGGACCCAATCATCTGCTGCCACAGGACTGGCTGCCGGCTGCCCGGTCGGTGATATCCTATTTTCTCCCGTTTACCCGGGCTGTACGGGAAGCTAACAGGCGGGGGGAACAACCTGCTGTAGAATGGCTGTATGCGCGCATTGAAGGGGAACTTGTCAATAATGCCTTGCGCAAGTTCCTGGTAGAATGGTTTGTTAAGGCTGGCTATGAGGCTGTTGCACCAGGGCTTGACGCCCGTTTTGCCGTAGTCAACCGCAAGAGCAACTGGTCGGAGCGGCATGTCGCCTTTGTTGCCGGTTTGGGTACTTTCAGTCTGAACAGGTCATTTATCACTCAGGCAGGCGCTGCCGGACGGCTGGGCAGTATCATCGTCACCGCTCCTGTTCTGCCAACACCCCGCAGGTATCAAACCTATGATGAGTACTGCAGTAAATGTGGTGCCTGTATTAAGCGTTGCCCACCTCAGGCTATTGATGAAACCGGAAAAAACAATGATATTTGTGCTAAGTTTGTTGATGCCACAGCAGAGCGGTATAAACCCCGTTACGGCTGTGGTAAATGCCAGACCGGCGTCCCCTGCGAAGCAGCCGTACCAATGTAAGATGGTTTAAATTAATAAGCAAGCATCAAATGCCGCTTACTTTTATAGTAAGCGGCATTTGATGTTTGTTATATATTAGTTTAATAGGTATTTAGCGGCCTGCTTATCTGATAGCACCAGCAATTCACCGGCAGGCCGGACCAGCTTGGCCGGAATTATCCCGCACTTATCTGGGTCCGCGACAAGATCATATAACACTGAGGCCTTGCTGTCCCCCGTCACTAAGAATACTACCCGGGCGGCGGCGTTAAGTACCGGGAGGGTAAGGGTCAGCCGGTAACTGGCCAGCGTACTGACATAGGCAGCAGACACCAGGGCGTTTTCTTCATTAACAGCAGCTGAGCCGGGAAAAAGTGAGGCGGTATGGCCATCATGGCCGAGTCCAAGCAGTATGAGATCAAAGCAGGGTTTTTCGTCTGAGTTCAGACCAAAGAATTGCATTAGCGTGTGTTCATAAGCAGCAGCGGCAGCTGCCGGTTGTTCGTCGCCCAGATACATCTTAAAGATATTACTGGCAGGAATAGGAACTTTGCTCAGCAGGGTGTCCGCAATCATCCGGTAGTTACTGTCAGCATGACCGGGTGGGACGCAGCGCTCATCTCCCCAGAAAATAAACACCTTTTCCCAGGAAATAATCTGTCTGTATTTGTCAGCTGCCAGCAGCTCATAGAGGACTTGCGGTGTTGTGCCGCCGGCAAGGGCTGTTGTAAAACGGCCGCGGGCAGCAATGGCGTGAGCTGCTGACAGGGTAAACAGTTCGGCAGCTTTTTGCCAGACGGCCTGCGGGGTGTCAGCTATTATGACACGGTGTCCCTGTCTTCCCCGAATTTCCACAGGATTGTATTCCCTCCCAGGTATTCAAGAGTTTGTTGGTAAACGCTATCCGGTGTTCCGGATGTCATCCCGTTGGTTACCAGGTCAATCTCACTACCGACCTCCAGACGGGTTATTTTTTCCGGCGGCGAGTTTTCCGGGAGACTGATACGAGTCTGGAGATGCTGGTTATCCTGGCAAAGTGTTATGCTAAAATTGGCCTGCTGGGTGCCCCAGGCTGTCAGACAGATCTGTTTGAGGCCGGCCTCCTGGTGACTGGCGGCCGCAAAAACCCGAAAGCGGCAAATGATTGGCTGATTGCTGCCACTTACCGCACTTATCCGGTACAACTGCCCTGACTGCTCTTCGGTAATGCCGGAGCTCAGACACCAGCCCAGACGACTGGCCAGCCAGCCGAATAACAGCAGCACCTGGCTGTTATTGATCAGCTGATGACGGGATAACTGATGACTGTATTTGATCTCAATATGAGTAATTTTATCAAGAAAGGGACGATATGCGGCAAGATCATACAAGCCGGCCAGTGCCACCCGCCAGGGGGTTAGCCGTGTCCAGTTAATATCCTGTACCCCTGCGTTTTTCCGGCTGCGGAGCAATTCTAAAATTTTGGTAAAGCCGTTTTGGGGGTTTTGCATAGTAACAGAGTCGAGGATTACCTGGTCGGCTATGGCTGAAAACGCCTGAAACAGGGGCTCCTCAGGGTGGAAAGGATAACGCCACCAGAGAATGACAGGCAGTTCATCATGCAGCAGTGGTTTGGCCAGCTGCGGCAGATTGGTGTTTTGCCCTGGGATATCAGGGATGACGATGTGCTCATAACAGGTATCGGCTGAGCAGGCCAGGGTCAAAGCACACTGGGGGCTGACGTTTTCCTTGTTGTGGCAGACACCCTTATCCGGGTGTAAGACAATGGTAATAAATCGGCCGGGATGGCGCCCGGACAAAGCAGCCACCGCCGTGTTGGCGGCAGCAGCCCCTTTGCTGTCAGCAACTATTGCAATGAGATTGACAGCATTTTTCTTAATTAGGGGTATAGTTGTATTTTTTTCTGCGGCCAGCTTAGCCCATAACCCCCGGAGCTCTTGCTCAATGCAAGCCGGTTCCAGGTCTGCTGTAGTAGAAACAGGGTTGCTCACATAAGTCGCCTCCTGATGGTTAACCTATGGCTGACGCCAGCGTCGCTGGTCGCGTTCAAGCAGCTGATCGGCCTCGGGCGGCCCCCAACTGCCTGGGGCATACTGCGGGATCTCTGGTGTGAACTGCTGCCAGGCCTCCAGGACCGGTGTCAGCAGTTCCCATGTCTTTTCCACCATATCGCCTCTGGCATACAGGGATGAGTCACCCAGCATGGCATCTAAAAGCAGGCGGGCATAGGCCTCCGGTGATTTTTGCGAAAAGGATTCGGCATAGCGAAAATCCATGTTAACAGGCCGGATAGTCAGCGCCTGTCCGGGAATTTTGGCGTTAAAGCGGAGCGATATGCCTTCATCAGGCTGGATTTGCAGTACCAGGGTGTTGGCCTCAACAGTGCCGCCGGCATTCTCCTTAAAAAGTCGATGCGGGGCTTTTTTGAACTGGATGGCGATTTCACTCACCTGTTTATCCAGGCGTTTGCCTGAGCGCAGGTAGAATGGTATGCCGGCCCATCGCCAATTATCAATAAACAATTTGAGTGCAGCATAGGTCTCAGTAGTGGAACCGGGGTCAATATTTGCTTCCTGCCGGTAGGCTTTTAGCTGAGGACGCGTTGGTTCACCAGAGCCATATTGACCGCGCACGGCATAGCGGTTTACCTCTGCCGGGCTAAACGGCCGTATGGCCTGCAGCACCTTGATTTTTTCATTGCGGACAGCGTCAGTGTCGAGTGATACCGGCGGTTCCATTGCTACTAAGGCTAACAACTGCATCATATGGTTTTGAATCATATCCCGAAAAGCGCCGGACTGCTCATAATATTCACCGCGGCTTTCGACACCGATACTCTCGGCAGCGGTAATCTGCACATGGTCAATAAAGTGCCTGTTCCACAGTGGTTCAAAGATGCCGTTGGCAAACCGGAACACCATGATGTTCTGGACAGTTTCTTTGCCAAGGTAATGGTCAATGCGGAACACCTGGTCTTCGCCAAACACCCTGAGGACCTCTTGGTTAAGCTGTTTGGCGCTGGTCAGGTCAAGACCGAAGGGCTTTTCGATGACAATTCTGGTCCAGCCGCCGGTGGGGGATTTATCAAGCCCCAGCTCATGCAAGCGCTGAATAACGCTGATAAACATGTTCGGTGGGGTAGCAATAAAGAATATCCTATTACCCTGGGTACCGCGGGTATGATCAATCTCGTCCAGCAGCAGTCCTAACTGCTGATAGCTGTCCGGAGATTTTGTGTCGGTAGTATTATAGAACAGACTGTTCGCGAAATTTTGCCACATAATATCCTGCACCGGTCCGGTGTCACTAAACCGGTTGACGGCATCAAACATCGTTTCCCGGAATTCCGCATGGCTCATTGGCGTCCTGGCAGCACCCACAACCGAGAAACCGGCTGCCAGCAGGTTTTTTCCGGCCAGGCTGTAGAGCGCCGGTATAAGCTTGCGTTTAGTCAGATCACCGGATGCGCCAAATATGACTATTGTGCAAGGCTCAGCCGCGCGTCTGAGTCCCAGCCCTTCATTAAGCGGGTTAGTAAAGCCAGGTTCCATCTGTTTCAACCCTTCCGCTACAGCGAGAATTCTATAACTTATAGTCCGCAGTCAAGAACTTTGCCTGCGCTAACACACTATCTGCAGCCGAGTCTGCCGCGTTGTAGTTAGTATGACCGGATGGCAGCGGCTAAAACCGCAGGATAAACACATAATAATAGATATTCTAACGGCTGCAGGAGGAAGTATGACAAGCAAGAGCACTCAATATGAGATCGGGTTAATCGGGCTTGCGGTGATGGGGGAGAACCTGGCCCTGAATATTGCGGGCAAGGGTTTTGCCATAGCTGTCTATAACCGGACTGTTGATAAAGTAGCCCATTTTGTCAACAGTCGGGGTCAGGGGCTGCCGGTCGGCGGGGCGGCCTCAATGGCTGAATTTACTGCTATGCTTACAAAACCCCGCAAAATTATCCTGATGGTTAAAGCCGGGCAGCCGGTTGACGATATGCTGCAAGCCCTGGTTCCCCACCTAGATCCGGGTGATATTATCATTGATGGCGGCAATTCCCACTTTGAGGACACCCGCCGCCGCTGCCGGGAGTGCAAGGAGCAGGGCTTTCATTTTATGGGGCTGGGTGTCTCCGGCGGCGAAGAAGGGGCACTCAAAGGTCCAAGCCTTATGCCTGGGGGCGAGGAAAGCATTTATAAGCAAGTAGAGCCCATTTTGCTTAGCATTGCCGCCAAAGTGCCGGAGGGAGTGTGCTGCCAGTATGTCGGGCCTGACGGTGCCGGACACTATGTAAAAATAGTGCATAACGGCATCGAATATGGCGATATGCAACTTATCAGCGAGGCCTACCACCTCATGCGCGATGCACTGGGACTATCTGCTGATGACCTGCAGCAGGTATTTGACGGCTGGAATCAGGGTGTGCTGGAATCGTTTCTTATTGAAATCACCGCCGGTATCTTAGCCCGTAAAGACGCTGAGACAGGCAAGCCGGTGGTTGATATCATTGTAGATCAGGCCGGGCAGAAGGGGACTGGCAAGTGGACAATCCAGAGTGCCCTTGATCTTGGTGTGCCGACACCGACAATTACACAGGCTGTCTTCGCCCGGTATATGTCAGCCTATAAAAAACAGCGTATGGAGGCCGCCAATATACTGACAGGGCCTGACAGACGTTATGCCGGCAATAAAGGCGAGTTTATTAAAGCCATTCACGATGCACTGTATGCCTCAAAGATATGCTCATATGCTCAGGGCTTTGACCTCCTGGCAGCGGCCGGCAAGGCCTATCACTGGGATTTGAATTATGGCGATATTGCGTTACTATGGCGGGGTGGCTGTATTATCCGGGCGAGGTTTCTGGCGAAGATCGAAGAGTCCTTCCGGCATAACTGCGACCTGCCCAATCTGATGCTGGCCCCTTTTTTTCGTCAGGCACTTATTGCCGCCCAGGCTAACTGGCGGTTTGCTGTCAAGACAGGCAAGGAGCTGGGGATACCAACCCCGGCCTTCAGTGCCTCACTTGACTATTATGACAGCTATCGCGCCGCCCTGCTGCCAGCCAACCTGCTGCAGGCCCAGCGCGATTACTTCGGCGCCCATACGTATGAGCGGCTGGATAAGCCAGGGGTATTTCATTATGATTGGTATTAATAAAAAATACCGGCATATCGCCTGCCGGTATAATCTTCCTGTATAATGAAATAGGACAGAGAAGTAACCTCTGTCCTAAAACCGAATAAGGAGGTGAATCCGGTGTGGGTTTCGCCACGAGTACTTGTCTGGCTGATTATCGCCCTAACGGTAATCATGTTAAAGCCGGTACAAGTCACTGTTACCTTTAGGTAACCTCCCTATTCCGACAACCACCCTTGTTAGTAGCAAGGGTGGTTGTTATTTAAACCTATTATTATTATAACCGATTTAGAATTTTTTCAAAAGCAAAATATAGCAAAAACCTGAGTAAAATGTGCGGGACATAATACACAAGGCGGCGTATAAGTCTTGTAGGATTGTTAAATATTTTTTGTCTCTGACAAAAGAACAAAATAGTGAGTATTAAGCCGTAAATCCAAGAAATACACTACAAATCCTAAAGCCGTTTGCCCAAACGCCACTTTTTATCACTTCCAAACTTTAATGCGTTAAAGTACAATAGGAATACAGTTTGAAAAAGTGGGGGAATACAAAATGAAAAAGTTAATGGCAATCATGTTTGTTGTACTGCTTGCCGGTATGTTGGCAGCCGGGTGCGGGGGGACTGGAACGAAAAAAATAGTAGTCGGTCTTGATGATAACTTTCCGCCAATGGGTTTTCGCGATGATAAAAACAATATTGTCGGGTTTGACGTGGATATGGCTAAAGCAGCCTCAAAACGCCTGGGCATGGAGGTTGAATTCAAGCCAATTGACTGGAGCAGCAAAGAAGCCGAACTAAGCGGCAAGCGGGTGGATGTGCTGTGGAACGGCCTGACAATTACTGAAAAACGCAAGGAAAATATTCTGTTTACCAAAGCCTACATGGAGAACCGTCAGATTATTATCGTGGCTGCTAACTCGCCGGTTAAGACCAAGGCAGATCTTGCCGGTAAGGTGGTTGGTGCCCAGGAAGGCAGCAGCAGCATTGAAGCGATTGAAAAAGATGCGGTTACCATGAAATCCTTTAAAGAGCTCAAGAAATTTGGCGACAATGTGGCTGCCCTGATGGACCTGAAGACCGGACGCCTTGATGCCGTTGTTGTGGATGAAATTGTTGGCCGTTATTACATAGCCAAGAAGCCGGGCGAATACACCATCCTGGCTGAAAATTTCGGTTCCGAGGAATATGGTGTGGGGATGCGTAAAGAGGATCAGGAACTCGCCGCTAAACTACAGAAAGCCCTGGATGAGATGAAGCAGGACGGGACCTCGGCGAAAATCTCCCAACAGTGGTTTGGCGAAGATATTGTAAAGTAAGGAAGAAATAAATGGACTATGTACTAGGAATTTTGCCGCCGCTGCTGGAAGGCACGGGTGTGACCCTGCAAATGTTTTTTTCTACGATTGTACTTGCCCTGCCGCTGGGATTGCTGCTGGCCCTGGCCCGTATTTCCCGGTTCAGGATACTGAGCGGTGCCGTGGGGGTCTACATCTGGCTGTTTAGAGGGACACCCCTCATGCTGCAGCTGCTATTTATCTATTTTGGTTTGCCGTTTTTGCCCTATATCGGGGTGCGCCTGCCTGACTTCCCGGCTGCCCTGCTGGCGTTTGTATTAAACTATGCGGCGTATTTTGCAGAAATATTCCGGGCTGGCATCCAGTCCATTGACCGCGGCCAGTACGAAGGCGCCAAAGTATTGGGGATGACGTATACCCAGACAATGCGCCGGATCGTGTTGCCGCAGGTGCTGAAAAGGGTGCTGCCGCCGGTGAGCAATGAGACCATTACGCTGGTCAAAGATACCTCCCTGATCTATGTTTTGGCTATGAATGACCTGCTCCGGACAACCCGGGCTATTGTCCAGCGGGATTTCAACACCACACCGTTTATTGTTGCGGCTGTCTTTTACCTGCTGATGACCCTGGCCCTAACCTGGCTGTTCCAAAGGCTTGAACAAAAGTACGCTGTATATGACGAGTAGGAGTATCGCCAATGAATATGATTAACGCAGTTGACATTCAGAAAAAATTCAATCAGCTTGAGGTCCTAAAAGGTATCTCACTCACTGTAAATAAAGGTGAGGTTGTTGCCATTATCGGCCCCTCCGGTTCAGGCAAAAGCACTTTTCTGCGCTGTCTTAACCGGCTGGAAACGATTGACCGGGGGCGAATTGAGATCGCTGGCGATGTGTTGGCTGCCGGTGGCCCTGACGGAAAAATCCGCTATGCTGCCGAGGTTGAGGCCAGGCCGATTTGTCGCCGGATGGGCATGGTATTCCAGCAGTTTAATCTGTTTCCGCACTTTACTGTGCTGGAGAATATTATTGAAGCCCCGCTGACAGTCAAAGGCATCAGGCGTGAAGAGATTGTATCTCAGGCTGAGGAATTGCTGCATAAGGTAGGGCTGGCCGATAAACGGGATGTGTACCCTTCACGGCTGTCGGGGGGACAGAAACAACGGGTGGCAATCGCGCGGGCCCTGGCGATGAACCCTGACATTATGCTGTTTGATGAGCCGACCTCCGCCCTGGACCCGGAGCTGACAGGCGAGGTTCTAAAAGCGATGCGCCGGCTGGCCGAGGAACACATGACCATGATTGTTGTAACCCATGAAATGGCATTTGCCCGGGAAGTGGCCAACCGCGTTATCTTCATGGATCATGGCGAGATTGTCGAACAGGGGACGCCGGCAGCCGTATTTGGCTCCCCGTCCCAGCCCCGGACGCAGGCTTTTTTGAACATGGTATTATAGACTTTAGAGAGCGGGTGCTGAGTAGTATCAGTACCCGCTTTCGATTTGTTGTCAGGCATAATAATCACTGCCAGTCCATATGACTAAGACGTAGTGGCAGCAACCTGTAGGAGGGCAGGACAGGTAATAGGGTTGTGATCAAAGATTTTGGGGAATAAACTAAATTGGGTTTTGACAGCTAAGGAGCCTTTGAGATAAAATAAAGAGGTATTTGTTAAATAGCAAGAGGAGTTTAAAATGAGCGTTTTAACTGTTGAAAATGTATCACATGGCTTTGGCGCCCGCACCATTCTCACTGAGGCATCATTCCGTCTGTTAAAAGGTGAGCATGTTGGGCTTATCGGTGCCAATGGCGAAGGAAAATCCACCTTTTTAAATATTATTACCGGCCAGCTGACACCTGATGAAGGTAAGGTTGAATGGTCCAACCGGGTTACGGTAGGTTATCTTGATCAGCATTCTGTTCTGACAAAAGGTAAGACGATCCGCGATGTACTGCGGGAGGCTTTTCAGAATATGTTTGATCTGGAAGCTGAGATGCTGGGTTTGTATGACAAAATGGGCGATGCCACCCCGGCGGAAGTGGATAAGATGATGGCGGAAGTCGGTGAGCTGCAGGATATGCTCGAACACGGCGGCTTCTATATTCTTGATGCCAAGATTGAAGAAGTAGCTAATGGTTTAGGGTTAGGGGATATCGGCCTGGACCGGGATGTAGCCGATTTGAGCGGCGGCCAGCGTACGAAGGTGTTATTAACTAAGCTGCTGCTGCAGAATCCGACTATCCTTATTCTTGATGAACCGACAAACTATCTTGACTTTGAGCATATCGAATGGCTCAAAAGATATCTCAAAGGGTACGAAAATAGCTTTATTCTGGTATCTCACGATATTCCGTTTTTAAATGAAGTCGTCAATGTCATCTATCATGTCGAGAATGGCGTACTTACCCGCTATACCGGTGACTATGAACAATTCCAGCAGATGTATGCAATGAGAAAAAGCCAGGAAACACGGGCTTATGAACGTCAGCAGCAGGAAGTGGACCGGCTGGAGGATTTTATTGCCCGCAATAAGGCCCGGGTTGCTACCCGGGGCATGGCCAACAGCCGCCAAAAACGTCTGGAAAAAATGGAGATATTAGAGAAGCCGCGGGAAAAACCCAAGCCTACTTTCCAGTTCCGCGAGGCCCGGACCCCCAGCCGGTTTATTGTTGAGGCCAAGAGTCTGGTGTTAGGTTATGATGAACCGCTTACCAAGCCTGTGGATATTACCCTGGAGCGTGGTCAGAAGGTTGCTATCAGGGGTGTCAATGGCTTGGGTAAGTCAACCCTGTTAAAGACCTTGCTTGGCTTTATCCAGCCTGTTGACGGCAAAGTTATCCTCGGCGACTATCTGCATTCAGGCTACTTTGAACAGGAATCAGGCCGTAATAACAGCCGGACGGCTATGGAAGAGGTATGGGATGAGTTTCCCGGGCTGACAAACTTTGAAGTCAGGGCGGCGCTGGCTCGCTGCGGGCTGACCAACGAGCATATTACCAGCCAGATGATGGTGCTCAGCGGCGGTGAAAACGCCAAGGTCCGGTTGTGCAAGCTGATGCTCAAGGACGTTAACTGGCTGGTGCTTGACGAGCCAACCAACCACCTTGACATCGAAGCCAAGGCTGAGCTAAAGCGGGCGCTGATTGAGTTTAAGGGTACGATTCTCCTGGTTTCCCACGAACCTGAATTCTATGAAGACTGGGTAACTGCTGTGTGGAATGTGGAGAACTGGACAACTAAAATAGTATAACAGGCAATTAGGCGGTTTGTGAGTCAGCTCACAGACCGCCTTCTATTATGTAAAGTTTCCGGTTGGTATTGGGGTTGGCACTGGAACTGATAACTTGAATAATTTTATAGCAGACATGGACATGGTATTAGTAAGCCTGGATTACTACTGGAGGTTTTGTATGTATTCTGAAGACATCGCTAAGCTTTGTGACTCAGCTGTAAAGAAGGCAGAGTTTCTTAGGGTAAGTACAAGCAAGTATTTATTGTCTTCCGCCCTGGCTGGTGTATATGTTGGGTTTGCAGTGCTGCTGGCGTATACGATCGGCGGCTTACTGGCACAGGAATATTCACCTTTTGTGCGGATTGCTATGGGGTTGTCTTTTGGTATTGCCCTGAGCCTGGTCACTTTTGCCGGTTCCGAGTTGTTTACAGGCAACAATATGACCATGGCAGTAGGCACGTTGGCACAACAGACTACCGTTATGGATTTGATAAAGGTGAATGTTTTTAGTTTTATCGGCAACCTGCTAGGCGCAGCTGTACTTGCCGGGCTTTTCATCAGTGCCGGTTTGGCGACAGGCAGTACTGCGGCGTATATCGGCAAAATTGCTCAGACTAAGATGTCGTTGCCGTGGACAGAATTGTTAGCCAAGGGAATACTCTGCAATATGCTGGTATGTCTTGCGGTGTGGTGCTCTATCCGTACTAAGGATGAAACAGCAAAGCTAATCATGATCTTTTGGTGTTTATTCGCCTTTATCACAACCGGCTTTGAGCATAGTGTTGCTAATATGACCCTGCTTTCTGTTGCCCTCTTTATGCCTGGCGCGGCAGTAGGATCGGCAAGCGGTTTTGCATATAACCTGGCAGTAGTTACAGTGGGGAATGTGATCGGCGGTGCTCTGATGATTGGCTGCTCCTATTGGTATATTTCTCAAAAAAATTAGCCCGGTAGCGGGGTTGCCGGGAAAGGTGACTGAGATTTGAAACAGGGTCGAAGCTTTCGGCTCTGTTTTTTTTATTTTTGTTGCTTATTGTTCGGTTTTTCCAGGAAATGATCATTGTCTGGCGGGGGTAATTTTAAAAATGCTATTTGCAAATAACTGCAAATTACCACGAATAATGATGAGGAATGCCAAAAATACGTGATAAATGCAAAATGCAGGTATAGAAATATGTTTGCACAATTACACCTATATGATATAATTCGAACCGTATTGAGTAAAATTAACCGAACGTTCGGCAGTGGAGGGTGAAGATTGTTCACGTTGCTTAACATAGCGCAACCAGATACGCTGCAAGAGGCCTATCAGATACTGACCGCCAAGAAGAGTAACGCCATACTTGGCGGCTGTGCCTATCTCAGGATGGGCTCTCAGACCATTCATACCGGGGTGGATTTGTCTAAGCTTGGCTTAGATTTTATTAAAGAATATGACACATATATTGAAATCGGCGCAATGGCTTGCCTGCGTGACGTTGAGACCAACAAGGCCATTGCAAAATGGTTTAGTGGGATAGTGGCAAAGTCGGTAAGGAGCATAATCGGGGTACAGTTCCGCAATGTTGCCACTGTAGGTGCATCAGTGTTTTCCCGTTACGGTTTTTCGGATTTTCTTACAGCATTGATGGTACTTGATACCGAGATTGAGTTATATAAAGGCGGACGCCTGCCGCTTGCCCGGTTTATGGATATGTCCAGAGCCAAAGACATTTTACTTAAAGTAATTATTCATAAAACACCCCGTACTGCAGCCTATCTGGCGCTGCGCAACTCACAGAGCGATTATCCTGTTCTGACTGTTGCCGTTTCCCGGCTTGACGATGACTGGAAAATTGCTGTTGGCGCCAGGCCGACCCGCGCCAAACTGGCTGCTCAGGCGGTGCTGCTGCTGGCTAACGCCGGTGATGTGACACCAGACACCTTAGATCAGGCGGCCAGGCTGGCAGCCGAAGAATTGCCCTTTGGTGCTAACATGCGTGCTTCTGCCGAATACCGGCGTGCGATGTGCACAACATTAGTCAAACGGGGCCTGGCGGAGGTAACAGCATGCAGATAGAGGTTTTTATTAATCATCAGCAGGTATCATTAACTGTTCAGCCTGATGATTTTCTTGTTGATACCTTGCGTAAACAAGGGCTGTTTAGTGTAAGAAGAGGCTGCGATACAGCCTGTTGCGGCCTGTGCACCATCTGGCTTGACGGCCGGCCGACCCTGTCGTGCTCGACGCTGTCGTTCCGTGCCCATGGCAAACACATTACCACAATAGAAGGTCTCCAGCATGAAGCTGTGGGGTTTGCCAAATTTATGGCTGCCGAAGGGGCTGATCAATGCGGTTATTGCAGCCCGGGCTTCATCTTAACCGTCCTTGCTATGAAAAGGGAACTGATTAACCCTAACGAAGCCGATATCAGTCACTACCTGACAGGCAACCTCTGTCGCTGTACCGGCTATCAGGGACAACTGAGAGCTGTTAAGAAATACCTGGGGGTAGCAGAATAATGAAATGTGTAGGTAAAGCGATTGCTAAAACAGATGCAATAGCCATTAGTACCGGCAAACCGGTATATACCGAAGATTTGTCTCCCGCCAATGCGCTGATAGTAAAAATTCTGCGCAGTCCTCATGCATCTGCCCGGATTAAATCGATTGATATCAGCAAAGCGGCTGCCATCAAAGGTGTCGCATGTATTCTCACCCACCGGGATGTGCCCAAAGTCCGGTTTACACTGGCAGGGCAGTCCTATCCGGAGCCATCACCGTATGATCGCCTGATTCTTGATCAAATTGTACGTTATGTTGGTGATGAGGTGGCTGTTGTTGCCGCTGTTGATGAAAAAACCGCGAATGCGGCCCTGAAAAAAATCAAGGTCATTTATGAAGTGTTTGAACCGGTGCTCGATTTTGAACAAGCGATCGGTCATGCCTCTGTTGTTCATCCGGAAGATGACCTGCACTGCAATTTTGATATCGGAATGGACAAGTCCCGCAACATCTGCTCAACTCATAAGGTGGAAGCCGGTGATGTGGAGCAGGAGCTCAGGAACTGTGACATTGTTATTGAAGAAACCTATTTTACTCAGGCGCAGGCCCATGCCATGATGGAGACCTATCGGGCCTTCACGTATCTTGATCATACCGGCCGGCTGGTGATTGTCAGCTCTACGCAAGTGCCCTTTCATATCAGGCGGCATGTGGCCCGGGCCTTAGACCTGCCGGCAAGCAAAGTCCGGGTGATCAAACCCCGTATCGGTGGCGGGTTTGGTGGCAAGCAAACCGGCTCCGGCGATGTATTTGCCGGATTGGTCACACTAAAGACCGGCAAACCGGCCCTGTTTATCTATAGCCGGACTGAAACCTTCAGTTGTACTACCAGCCGGCATGCTATGCGGCTGAAGCTGCGGCTGGGGGCTGACAAAGACGGCTTTATCCGGGCTCTTGATATTGAGAACCTGTCAGACACCGGTGCATATGGTGAACATGCCTCCACCACATTCATGGTGTGCGGCGATAAAACGCTGCCGCTTTATAATAAAACCAGGGCTGTCCGGTATCATGGCCATGCTGTTTATACCAACAAAATGCCGGCAGGGGCGCTCCGTGGTTATGGTGCTACCCAGGGGACGTTTGCACTGGAATCTGCAGTGAATAAGCTGGCCGCACAGCTTAATATGGACCCTGCTGAACTCAGACTTAAGAATATAATTCAGGAAGGGGAAACCTGTCTTGTGTATCAAGGCAAAAAGCTGGGGAGTTCGGCTCTTGACCGGTGTATTCAAAAAGGCAAAGAACTGATCGGCTGGAATGATAAATACCCCCGGCGCGAGCTGCCGAACGGCAAGGTGCGGGCAATTGGCATGGCAGTAACCATGCAGGGGTCCGGGATTGCCGGCATTGATACTGCTTCGATTGAGATCAGGCTTAACGATGATGGCAGCTACACCCTGCTTACCGGCTCAACAGATATGGGAACAGGCAGCGATACCGTACTGGCGCAGATTGCTGCCGAAGTATTGGAGACTTCGCTGGATAACATCCTGGTGCATGCAGCAGACACCGATGTTTCTCCCTATGATCCAGGTTCGTATGCCTCAAGCACATCCTATGTTACCGGCATGGCTACGTTGCAGGCGTCTGAGGTATTAAAGCAAAAGGTTATTGCTTATGGTGCCAAGATGCTGGCGATTGAACCGGAGCAGCTAAAATTTGATGGTGAGAATCTTAGTTCTCTTGATGGCGGCAAATCCATGAGTTTGGCGAAACTGGCAGAACTTATGGTATTAGGGGCCGGTAAGCAGCAATTGGTGGGACAGGCAACTTATGGCTCACCGGTATCGCCGCCGCCATTTATTGCCGGCTTCGCTGAGGTGGAGGTTGATCCTGAGACCGGAGTAATCGAACTGGTTGACTACGTGGCGGTAGTCGACTGTGGTACTGTACTGAATGCCAACCTGGCCCGCATTCAGGTAGAAGGCGGTATTGCCCAGGGTATTGGCATGGCCATGTATGAAGATGTCCGGTATGACGAACGCGGTCAGATGCAGACAAATACCTTTATGCAGTACAAGATCCCCTGCCGCAAGGATGTCGGCAAGATTACCGTTGCTTTTGAAGAAAGCTACGAACCCACCGGACCGTTTGGCGCTAAGTCAGTTGGCGAGGTTGTAATCAATACGCCGCCACCGGCCATTGCCCACGCTGTATACAACGCAGTAGGCGCTACGATTACCCGTCTGCCGATAACCCCTGAGAAGGTGTTTATGGGGATGAGAAGGTAAGCGCATTTTTACTTTATTAAGGGGGAGAATTGTGCAAAACAATCAATTGAAACATCCTGTTGACGAAATGCTGCCATTGGGCCAACTATTCACCTACGGTCTGCAGCATGTTCTGGCGATGTATGCCGGGGCGGTGGCTGTGCCGCTTATTATTGCCAACGCACTGGGGTTAAGTAAAGACCAGCTAATATATCTGATTAATGCCGACCTGTTCACCTGTGGTATTGCCACCCTGATCCAGACACTGGGCTTCTGGAACATGGGTATCCGTATTCCGATCATCCAGGGTGTAACCTTTGCCGCTGTAACACCGATGATTATCATTGGCAAGACCCACGGTTTGACAGGTATTTATGGTTCGATTATTGTTGCCGGAATGGTAACCTATTTAATGAGCCCGTTTTTTAGCCGGCTTATCCGTTTCTTTCCGCCTGTGGTCACAGGCACTATCATCACCATTATTGGTGTTACGCTCATGCCGGTAGCTGTGCGCTGGGCCGCCGGCGGCAATCCGGCAGCCAAGGATTTTGCCGCGTTCCCGTATATCTGCATGGCGCTGCTTACCTTGGTGCTGGTGTTGTTCTTCTACCGCTATTTTAAAGGATTCCTAAGCAATATTGCTGTTCTTTTAGGCTTAATCTGCGGCACTGTGGTTGCCGCTGTATTGGGCATGGTAAACTTTGCGCAGGTTCCGTCTGCCGCCTGGCTCGGTATTACTACGCCTTTTGCCTTTGGGATGCCGACCTTTGATTTTGCCTCAATCCTCGCCATGGTACTTGTCATGCTGGTCGTTATGACTGAAACAACCGGTGACTGTATTGCTGTGGGCGAGATCATTGACAAGCCTGTTACTCAGCAGGATTTAACCCGCTGTCTGCGTGCTGACGGTTTCTCGACAATGCTTGGTGGTATTTTAAATAGCTTCCCCTATACTGCGTTTGCCCAAAATGTTGGTCTTGTTGGCTTGACTAAGGTCAAAAGCCGCTTTGTTGTCGCCGCAGCCGGTGTTATCCTGGTGTTACTGGGCTTATTCCCTAAATTAGCAGCCATTATTGCCGCCATACCCAGCCCGGTACTGGGCGGCGCCGGTATTGCCATGTTTGGTATGGTAGCTGCCAGCGGCATCAAGACTCTGTCCAAGGTTCAGTTTGACGGCACGCATAATATTATGGTTGTTGCCGTTAGTATGGGTATCGGGATGATTACCCTGGCCGTACCCAATTTTTACCAAAACTTTCCCAGCTGGGCGCAGGTAATCCTCCACAGCGGCATTACTGCCGGCAGCGTAACCGCAATTATCCTGAATGCCGTCTTAAACGGTACAGATAAACCTGGCGAGGCTGCCATCGGCAAGCAGGAATATATTGGCTAATTAGCGAAAAACTAAAGGCGACAGACCTTATTGGCTGGCGCCTTTACTTATTATTGCAGCACAGGACATTCTTTTGACACACTACAAGGAGTTATACCCTATGAAAATAATTGTAATCAAAGGCGGTGGTGATCTGGCGACAGGCATTGCTCATCGCCTGCATCAGAGCCGCTTTAAGGTTGTGATAACCGAGTTGCCCAAGCCGACGGTTGTCCGGCGAACAGTCGCTTTTGCCCAGGCTGTCATTGACGGTCAGGCTGTTGTTGAAGGCGTGACTGCCCGCTTGGTAACAACTGAACAGGTGAGGGAGACACTGGCTGCCGGTAATATTCCGGTTGTCGTTGATCCTCATGCACACTGTGTCGTGGCCTGCCGGCCGCAGGCTGTCGTTGATGCCATTATCGCCAAGAAGAACACCGGCACCCGGATAACCGACGCACCGGTGGTTGTGGGGGTAGGGCCGGGGTTTACGGCTGGGATGGATGTGCATGCCGTGATTGAAACACAACGCGGTCATGATTTAGGCCGGGTGATCTATCAGGGACCAGCCAGTGCCAATACCGGTATCCCCGGTGCTCTGGGCGGCTACACCCTGGAGCGGCTGATCAAAGCGCCGGCTGCCGGTGTGTTCACTGCCTGCCGGAGTATTGGTGATACGGTAGCGGCCGGTGATATTGTCGGTTATGTCGGTGCTAAACCGGTTAGCGTGGTGATTACCGGTGTCCTGCGTGGTCTGATCCAAGATGGTCTGACAGTATTTGAGGGGTTAAAAATTGGCGACGTAGATCCGCGCTGCCGCCCGGAACATTGCTATACCATTTCAGATAAAGCCCGGGCCATCGGCGGTGGGGTCTTAGAAGCATTATTGCACATGGGGGTGGAGCGATGAGTAAAGCTATTTTTGAACGTCTCCGGCAGCTTGCCGGAGAATCCGGAGCTGCAGATATCATAACACTGATTAGTGCACCAGAACAGCAGGCCGGTAATATTGGGCAAATGCTGCTCATTACCGGTGGCCGGTACGAACAGCACTTGCTTGATGAAGGGTTTACCAGGCTGATTATGGCCGAGGTAAACAGTGCTGAATGGAAACGGCCACTGCTTATGACGATTGACTATGACGGCGGTCAATACCGGTTTTTCTGGGATAAACTGTCCCGGCAGAAGTCTGCTTTAGTGTTGGGGGCGGGCCATATCAGCCAGCCGCTTACCCAGATGCTGGCGATGGTTGGTTATGCTGTGACCGTCGTCGATGACCGTCCGGATTTTGCCAATACAGCGCGGTTTCCCCTGGCTGAGCAGGTCGTCTGCCAGAACTTTGGGAAAGCGTTGGCTGAACTTAGCCTGTCAGGGTTTGGCGCGATTATTATTGTGACCCGGGGGCACCGCTCTGATCTGGAGTGCCTGCGGGCTGTTATTGAGCAACCGGCAGCATATGTTGGTATGATCGGCAGTCAGGGGCGGGTTAGAGTTGTTATCAACACTATGACCGAGGAGGGCTTTGACAAGGATGCCCTGGCCCGGCTGCGGGCACCGATAGGGCTCGATATCGGGGCTGAGACGCCGGCTGAGATTGCTCTCGGTATTGTTTCGGAGATTGTTGCCAGCAAAAGCAATGCCGGCTGTCAGCCGATGTCTGAGAAACGGAGGTGTAAAGCTCATGGATGATGCTATGGTTCAGGCTATCTGCTCTGTCCAGCAGTCAGGTGCCCAAGCGGCTCTTGTCAGCATTATTGCCACACGCGGTTCAACCCCGCGCAAAGCCGGGGCAAAAATGCTGGTCTATCCCGATGGACGGGTTATTGGCACCATTGGCGGCGGCTGTGCTGAAGCTGAGGTTCGGCTGCAGGCGCTGACAGCCCTGGATGAAAACCGCTCTTTTACCTATAAAGTTCTGATGACAGGTGAAACGGCAGCCAATGAGGGAATGGCCTGCGGCGGGATGATGGAAGTATTCGTCCAGGTCGTGTAAGGTGCTGTGGGATGCATTGGGGATCAGCCGGCCTGGCGTCATTGCCTGTGTCGGCGCAGGTGGCAAGACCTCGCTGATTCAATCGCTGGCAGCCAGTGCGGGCAGACAGGGGTGGCCGGTTTTGATTACCGCGACGACTAAGATGTTTTCCTGCCAGGTAGACGGGTATGAGTTGATATTGACAGCCGACCCTGCTTTCCGTGTGTCCCAAGTGGCTGCAGCACTGCAATCAGGCCGGCCGGTCGCCTGGTTTGCCCGGCAAGAGGGTGAAAAAGTAATCGGAGTGCCGCCTGGGCTGGTCGACAGTATGGCTGCTCAAAATCCGGCGGCTTATATTCTCGTTGAGGCCGATGGTGCGCGCCACTCGCTCATCAAAGCCCCGGCAGCACAGGAACCGGTTGTTCCTGACTGTACAGCGACAACTGTCGGCGTATTAAACCTGGGGGCTGTTGGTCAACCGTTATCGCCTGCCAATACCCACAGGGTGGAATTAGTGTCAGAGATTATCAATAAACGGATTGGTGAGACTGTGGAATGGTGCGATATAGCCTGCCTGGCAGCGCATCGTCAGGGGATTTTCCAATATGCCCGGGGAACCAGGATCTTATTACTCAGTGGTGCTGAAACCTTAGCTGCCAGAATGGCAGCCGGGAGAATTTCCGCCACTGTATTAGCCCAGGGGGAGATTTCCCGTGTGGTCGTGACTGAAGGCTATGGCTGCGCCATGCAGCCCAGCGAGGTGTATAAGCGATAAATACCAGAATTGGTGCGGTCATTCTGGCCGCAGGTACCGCAAGCCGGATGGGGCAGCAAAAGCTGCTGCTGCCATTAGGCGGCAAACCGCTGATGGCTCATGTGCTCAGCACTGTGCACAAACTGCCATGGGCCGATTGTGTGGCTATTATTGGTGAACCGCAGGCTGAACTGGCTGAACTGTGCCGCCGGTATTCGATCCAGGCTGTCTTTAATGCTGAACGGATTAGCGGTCAGGCCTCCTCCATCACCCTGGCCCTGCAAATGCTAAAGCAACCCCTGGACGGGATTATGTTTTTCTTAGGCGACCAGCCGCTGGTAAATCAGGCCCTCATTCAAGCGATCCTCGCTTGCTTTATCCAGCAGGCAAGCGCTAAGTCAATTATTGTGCCCTGCCATCAGGGGCAACGCTATAGCCCGGTATTGTTCGGCAGTCATTGGCGCACCAGCCTGGCGGGATTAACCGGTGACACCGGCGGGCGCCAGGTCATTCACGGGAACCCTGAATGGGTTGCCCGGCTGGACTGGGCTGACCCTGCACCGTTTCATGATGCCGACACCTGGGAAGAGTACCAACTGCTGCAGAAGGTATATGAGCAAAAGACATAATTTCAAGAGAATACGAGGGCGGTTTGTGATTGATATCACAGACCGCCTTTGCTTTTTCATGTACCATCAAGATAAAACGTTTAAAAGGAGGCGTCGGCAAGAAATGGTCTACAAAATGACAATCGAACACTGTAATCAATACCTCCGGAGTTGGCAGAACGATTATAGGATGTATGCGCCGGTGGTATTTCCCGGGAAAGGCAGCTTTACCAACACGGATTCTGTCAGGTATCGGGAAATCACCGGAATTGAGGAAATCGCCTTTGATAAAAAGTCGGATTATTCCGCTAAGGAGATCCTGCTGCCAATTACCCAGACCTTATTTTACTTTACTGAAGATAATTGGACAGAACCAAAAATCAGCGACAAAAAAATTCTGATATTTGCTCGAAGCTGCGATATCCATGCGATCAAACGCCTGGATGAGATTTATCTTCGCAACGGGTTGGAAGATCCGTATTACAAGGTTTTTCGCGAAAAGGTGCGGTTTGCTTTGATTGAATGTCAGAATAGTTTTGCTAACTGTTTTTGTGTTAGCATGGGGACCAATTCTACCGATGAATATGACTTATTTGTCAGGTTAGCCGGGGAGTCGGTTTATATTGGTGTCAATAACAGCGAGTTCAACTGTTGTGATGAGCCGCAGGTTCAGAGTGAGCCGCTGTTTGTCCGGGAAAACCCTGTTACAGTAACGGTTCCCGAGAACATAGCCCTTACCGGGGTGGCCGGGTCGCCTGCGTGGCAGGAATATTCTGCCCGCTGTCTGGGGTGTGGGCGCTGCAGCTTTGTTTGTCCGACCTGCAGTTGTTTCTCAATGCAGGATATTTTTTATAAAGACAATGCCAATACCGGTGAACGCCGGCGGGTATGGGCATCCTGCATGGTTGACGGCTTTACCGACATGGCGGGCGGGCATGGGTTCCGTAAGGATAAAGGCGAGCGAATGCGCTTTCGCGTTATGCACAAAGTCGGCGATTATAAAAAAAGGTTTGGCCATCACATGTGTGTTGGCTGTGGCCGCTGTGACGATATCTGTCCGGAATATATCTCGTTTGCCAACTGTATTAACAAGCTGGCAACAGCTGCAGAGGGGGCGCAGGCATGAGTAATATCTATAAGCCGTTTAGATCGCGCATTTTGAAAATCGTGCCACATACCGACACTGATTATACCTTCTTTATGGAATATAGCGGCTCTGTTAAACCCGGCCAATTCTTTGAGGTCTCGATCCCTAAATACGGTGAGGCCCCAATTTCGGTGAGCGACATTGGTGATAACTCTATCGGTCTGACAATCCGGCGGGTTGGGGTTGTAACAAATACGATTCATGAATTGCAGGAAGGCGATGCGCTCTTTCTGCGCGGGCCGTACGGCAATGGATTTGATGCCGGCCTGTATCGCGGCAAGGAGGTTATCGTTGCTGCCGGCGGCACCGGCCTGGCACCGGTTAAAGGTATTGTTGACTATTTCGCCGCCAATCCCGGCGAGGCTAGATCGTTCACACTGCTGGCCGGGTTTAAGTCACCTCAGGATATTCTTTTTAAAGCTGACCTGGAGAAATGGCGGCAGACGATAAATATTGTTTTGACTGTTGATAAAAGCAATGACAGTTCGTACCTGGGTAATACCGGGCTAATTACCACATATATCAAAGATCTTTCAGTGACTGATATCAGCCAGGCCCAAATCATTGTAGTCGGCCCACCGCTGATGATGAAGTTTACGGTAGCGGAATTCCTGAAAAACGGGGCTGCTGAGGAGAATATCTGGGTTTCTTATGAACGAAAAATGTGTTGTGGTGTAGGCAAATGCGGCCACTGCAAAATGGATGATACCTATATCTGCCTGGAAGGCCCGGTATTTAATTATGTCAAGGCCAAAACGCTGCTGGATTAAGGGAGGGTGACAATATGAGCATGGATATCAACACCAAACGCTTAAAAAAGAATGCGTTTCGGGTTACGAAAGAACGCTATCAGACCGCAGCCAGAATCCGGGTGCCAGGCGGGCATCTTGATGCTAAATATTTAGAGGTGATCAGGCAAACCGCCGAGCTTTACGGCAATGGCACCGTACACCTGACTACCAGACAGGGGTTTGAGATCCCCGGTATCCCGATGGATAAAATTCCGGAAGTAAATGCAATGCTGCAGCCGGTCATTGAAGGCCTGAACATCAGCCAGATTAGCCCGGGCAGCGGTTATCCGGCAGCCGGAACCCGCAACGTGTCTGCCTGTATCGGCAGTAAGGTCTGTCCCTTTGGCAACTATGATACCAGTGCCTTTGCCCAGCGTATTGAGCAGGTTATCTTTCCGAATGATCATCATGTTAAAATTGCCCTTACCGGCTGTCCCAATGACTGTATTAAGTCCCGGATGCATGACTACGGTATTATCGGCATGAATGAGCCGCAGTATGATGCTTACCGCTGTGTCGGCTGCCAGGCGTGTGTCACTAACTGTAAGAAGAAGGCTTTTGGGGCTCTCCGGTTCGAGAACTTCAAGGTTACCCGCGATGCCGACAAGTGCATTGGTTGTGGTGAATGTGTAATTAAATGTCCTACCGGGGCCTGGACAAGAAGCAGTACTAAGCTGTACCAGCTAGTCATTATGGGGCGTACCGGCAAGCGGGATCCCCGTATTGCCCAGCCGTTCATCCGGTGGGTTGACGAAGCCAGTATTCTTGGGATAATCAGGAATACCTACGCCTATATTGACCAATTTATTGATAAAGAAGCCCCTGGCGGTAAAGAGCATGTCGGCTACATCGTTGACAGGACCGGTTATCCGGTATTCAGAGAATGGGTTTTGCGGGAGGTTGCACTGAACCCTGAAGCCCAGGTGGCCGAACACATCAACTGGTAATCAGCAGCCCCCCCCGTTACGTGCCATTATCCGTCTTTTCTGGTATAATAAAGCAATATGCCGCATTTGTTGTGCATACTGGCATTATAATAGCTTTGTTTAAGTTGCGGGAGGTTTGACCCTTGGGACACATTGTGAATGGTGAGCGTGAATACCGGCTGCTGCAGCAGCGTCTTGATCAAAACATAACCGGTGCGCCGTATTCGCCGGTATTTATCCAAATACTGAAGCTGCTGTTTTCCCCCGCCGAAGCCACCATTGCCAGGCAGATTCCGCTGCGGCCCACCTCAGTAGCGGCTTTGGCCCGCAAAATCGGACTGCACCAGGAAGAACTGCAGCAAAAGATCCTGACTATGGCGGAAAAAGGGCTGGTTTTTGACTTTGAATACCAGGGACAGAGCCATGTTGTATTAGCGCCTGTTGTTATTGGGTTCTTCGAATTTGTCTATATGCGTACCCGCGATGATTTACCGATGGGCGAGCTGGCTCAGTTGTTTGAAGTGTATATGTATCGCGATGACCGCTTTGCCCGTGATGTATTCCAGGCAGATACCCAGCTGGGGCGCGCGCTGGTCCGGGAAGCGGCGTTGCCGGCAGGTGACTACTCGGAGGTACTTGACTGGGAAAAAGCCAGCTATATTATTCAGTCGGCCAGGACAGTCGGGTTATCGCTCTGCGCCTGCCGCCACAAAGCCAGCCATCTGAATAAGGTTTGTGCGGCACCGCTTAAGACCTGCCTCACCTTTAATCAGGGAGCAGAAATGCTGATTAAAAAAGGCATGGCTGAGCAGTCCGGCGTCAGTGAAGCCATGGCTGTGCTGGAACAGTGCAAAGAGGCCGGCTTGGCGCAGATTGCCGATAATGTTCAGCACTCAGCAGGATTTATGTGTAATTGCTGTGGTTGCTGCTGTGGCATGATTCAGGCAATAAAAACCTTTGATTTACGGGGGGCTGTGGTTACCTCCAACTGGATAGCGGACATTGCAGCAGATACCTGTACCGGCTGCGGCCTGTGTGTCAAAGCCTGCCCTGTAACTGCAATCGGGCTTGAAGCAGGCAAGGGTGGTCGTCCCCATGCTGTATGCGAGGCCAGTCTGTGTCTGGGCTGCGGGGTCTGCCACTTTGCCTGCAAGCGGGGTTGTATCAGCATGAAGGGACGTGAGCAGCAGGTTGTAGTGCCGGAGACAACCTTTGACCGGATGGTGGCAATGGCTATTGAACGGGGGAAGCTAAGCAACTTTCTCTTTGACGATCCCTCCCGTCTCAGCCACCGGGCGCTGGGACGCATTGCATCAGTCATCGAAAAATCAGCCCCTGTCAAGGCAGTTATGGCAGTTAAGCCGATCCGCTCAGCCTTTCTCAGCGCCATCGCCGCAGGTGCCAAAAAATATACAGAACGCTAGCAACCGCGCTCGTGCAGGGCGCGGTTTTATTCCCTTTTGACAACACCGTCTGTTTTTGATACATTGAAGTTGTCTCATATTCCCATTTGACTTCAAATGACTCACGGGTGACTCAAGGGGACGGTTCTTCTGAGTCATTTCGTCGTTGCCGAAATGACTCAAGAGAACCGTCCCCTTGAGTCTATAATCTTAGATTAGAGGCGATGTATTTTGTATTTTGATCATGCTGAGGGCAATGTGTTTCGCCCGCCGAGTGAAGCCTATAGCTTTATCTTGCGGGTGACGATTGGGTGTTCTCACAATGCCTGCACTTATTGCAATATGTACCGGTCAGTTAGGTTTCGTACCCGCCCCCGGGATGAAATAATGGCGCAGATAAACGCTGCCAAGCCATATGCCCAGAACATCCGCCGCATCTTTTTGGCTGACGGCAATGCGCTGGTGCTGACAACTGATAAGTTATTGCAGATATTGACTGTTTTACGGGAGACCTTTCCCCGGCTGCAGCGGGTTTCCTGCTATGCGGGCCCTAAGGATATGCTGAATAAGACGCCGGCAGAGCTGATTGCCCTGCGGGAGGCCGGGCTAAAGCTTGTTTACTATGGCCTGGAGTCAGGGGATGATGTTGTTCTTAGAGATGTCAATAAGGGGGTTACCGCGGCGGAGGCGATCGAGGCCGGGCAGCGTATTGTGGCGGCCGGTATCAAGCTGTCAGTCATGGTGATTGCCGGTCTTGGCGGCAGAGAGGGTTCCGGCAGGCATGCCTATAACACGGCCCAGGCGATAAATGCCATTCGCCCTGCTATGCTGAGCGCGTTGACGCTGATGCTGTACCGTGGCAGCCAATTACTGGATCAATTTGAACGTGGCGAGTTTGTGCCACTGCCCCCGGCTGAGATTATGGGTGAGCTATATCAAATGATAAGTGCCATTGAATTACCGCCGGCAAGCCACTGCCTGTTTAGAAGCAACCATAGCTCTAATCATATTGCCCTGGCGGCCACTTTGCCCAAAGATAAGGACAGGCTGCTTGAAGATATTAGGGCAGCCCAGCGCCAGTTGGCCAACGTGACTGGGTGGGACCCGTATAATAATGTTGAATAATAGGCTGAGAGTATTGAGGCAGTCAACCGTTCTGATTTAGATTAAAGTTAAAAATAATTGAGGAGAACTTCTGATGCGACAAAAATTAAACATCGTAACCCTTGGTGTCAATAATTTTATTGCTGCGGTTGATTTCTATCAAAAAGGGCTGGGGTGGCAGCCTTCAGCCATGAGTCAGGAGAGTATTGTATTCTTTGACCTGGGCGGGGTGGTATTGGCTCTATATCCAAGAGAACTGCTGGCCGAAGATGTTGGCATTGCCCCTGCCGGACAAGGCTTCTCAGGAATAACGCTGGCTCACAATGCCAAAAGCAAAGAAGAGGTAGACGCGGTTCTCAAACAGGTTGAAGGCCTGGGGGCAAAAATAGTAAAACCGGCGCAAACCGTATTCTGGGGCGGATACAGCGGCTATTTTTCCGACCTGGACGGCTATCTGTGGGAAGTGGCCTGGAATCCTTATTTTGAGTTTGATGACCAGGATAATTTAATTATGACTTAATATAAAGCCTAGTGAAGGTTTCCGGAATTATCACTACGTGTAAAAAAAGGAGAGGTGCATTGTGGATAAGTTTTGTCAAAGTTGTGGAATGCCGCTCAATGGTCAGGACCTGTTAGGGTCGGAGGCAAACGGTACTAAAACAGAAAAATACTGCATGTATTGTTATCAAGACGGTCAATTCAAACAACCTGATCTAACTCTGGCAGATATGATTGAGCATTGTGTACCACACCTGAAAGAAAATGGGATGACTGAAGCTGCCGCCAGAAAACTGCTGCGCGAGCATCTGCCAAAACTAAAAAGGTGGCATAACTAGCATTTAAGGGGTGGTTCTAAGAACTACCCCTTAAATTTAATGATTATATCAAAATTTTAGAATATAACTACTTCTTCTCAACCACTGGACAAACTTTGCCAATGTGTTGCATAATGAATACACAGGCGAAAAAGTTGTCGATTGAACTCGAACAATGTAGCAATTTGTCTTAAAAATTTGATGGTTACCGATTGCAGACCGGGCGGAGAAGCAAAAGTACACGGTTTTGTATGAGGTGAAGGCCGACCGCCTGGGCATTCATGCCAGGCGGTCTTATATTGTAATTGTTAGAATATTTAATGAGGGGGATTTGACATGAAAGCATGGGCAGGATTTAAAGGACAGGTTTGGCAGGAGAGTATCAATGTTCGTGATTTTATCCAGCTGAACTATAACCCGTACGCCGGTGACAGCCAATTTTTAGCAGGGCCGACTGTCAGGACAGCCAAGCTATGGGAACAGTGCAGTGAACTGATAAAACAGGAGATTAAGAATAACGGTGTTCTTGCCGTTGACCCGACTATAGTATCAACCCTTACCTCTCACGGTGCCGGCTATATAGATAAAGATCTGGAAACAGTCGTTGGCCTTCAAACCGATGCCCCACTTAAGCGGGGCGTTATCGTAAATGGCGGTATTCGTATGGCTGAGCAGGCGTGCGAGGCGTATGGCTATAAGCTGGAAGAGAGCATTAGCGATATCTATCATAATCATGCGACAACCCATAATACCGGTGTTTTTATGGCCTATACTGAAGAAATGAAACTGGCCCGCGGGACGGCTATTATTACCGGACTGCCTGACGCGTATGGCCGTGGCCGGATTATTGGTGACTATCGCCGGATTGCGCTCTATGGTATTACCCGCTTGATTGAAGCCAAAAAACAAGACTTGCAGGACCTGGCGAAGAAACCAATGACCGAGGATGTTATCCGTCTCAGAGAAGAGGTTTCCCGTCAAATTGGCGCCCTCAAAGATATGATCACAATGACGAAAGCCTATGGCTTTGACCTGTCCCGTCCTGCCGAAACCGCAGCTGAGGCTGTGCAATGGCTGTATTTCGGTTATTTGGCTGCTATTAAGGAACAAAATGGTGCGGCTATGTCGCTGGGCCGGGTTTCAACCTTCCTTGATATTTATCTTGACCGGGATTTAGCGCAAGGCAGCATCACCGAAGCAGAAGCCCAGGAACTTATTGACCAGCTTGTTATCAAGCTTAGACTGGCGCGTCAGCTTAGGACCCCGGATTACAACGAACTGTTTGCCGGCGACCCCTTATGGGTAACTGAGGCCATCGGCGGTGTAGGTATTGACGGTCGTCCGCTTGTGACCAAAACCTCTTTCCGTATTCTGCATACCCTCTACAACCTTGGCCCGGCACCTGAGCCTAACCTGACAGTACTCTGGTCAACTGAGCTGCCTGAGAACTTTAAAAAATTCAGCGCGCAGGTGTCCATTGATACCAGCGCTATCCAATATGAAAATGATGATGTCATGCGCCCCTCTTACGGTGATGACTATGCGATTGCCTGCTGCGTATCTGCAATGCGGGTAGGTGAGCAGATGCAGTTTTTTGGCGCCCGTGCCAATCTGGCCAAAGCGCTGCTGATGTCCATCAACGGCGGCCGGGATGAGGTTAGCGGTCAGCAGGTAGCCCCTGTACTGCCTGTGCTTGAGGGCGAGTATCTGGACTATGATACAGTCCGCCAAAACTACTCTATTGTCATGGACTGGCTTGCCGGCCTCTATGTCAACACAATGAATCTAATCCACTATATGCATGATAAATATGCCTATGAGAGGGCTCAAATGGCGCTGCACAATACCGAGGTCGGCCGCCTGATGGCTTTCGGTATTGCCGGTTTGTCAGTTGTTGCTGACTCGCTGAGTGCCATTAAATATGCCAAAGTCAGACCAATCCGCGATGAGCGCGGCATTGCCACTGATTTTGAAATCATTGGCGAGTCCCCTTGCTATGGCAATGATGACGAGCGGGTAGATCTCCTGGCCCAGGAAATTACTGCCGAGTTTTCCGCCAACCTGAAAAAGCATCCGGCCTACCGTGATGCCGAACAAACCCTGTCAGTACTGACAATTACCTCAAATGTCATGTACGGCAAAAAAACCGGTTCAACACCTGATGGCCGTAAAGCCGGTGAAGCCTTTGCCCCAGGCGCTAATCCGATGCATGGCCGTGACCAGCGTGGTGCACTGGCTGCTGTGAACTCAGTAACCAAGCTGAGCTATGAAGACTGCCGCGACGGTATCTCCTACACCTTCTCAATCGTGCCTGGTGCTCTCGGCAAGTGCTGCGATTCACGGGTTAATAACCTGACTGCGGTACTTGACGGTTACTCAGAGAATAACGGTCACCATATCAATGTTAATGTACTTGATCGTGCTGTGCTCGAAGATGCCATGGAGAACCCTGAGAATTATCCGCAGCTAACGATCCGCGTCTCAGGTTATGCTGTAAACTTCATTAAACTGACCCCTGCCCAACAGCGGGAAGTGATCAGCCGTACCTTCTACGAAGCCGTTTAAGTCACAAGCAGTCACGATAGCTTCCACTGCGGCCAGATCGCTAAAACGCCGCGTAAACAATGGTGTGATGACAGAAAGGGAGGAAGAATATGTCGCAGCAATATGGATACTACCATTCTATAGAAACATTCGGAACCGTTGACGGCCGGGGCATTCGTTATGTACTATTTCTGGCCGGATGTTCTTTAGGTTGTAAATTCTGTCATAATCCGGACACCTGGGTACGCGGTGAAAAAACGATTAGTGTCGAAGCGGTAATGGCCGATATTAAAAAATATCGCCGGTATTACGAAGCTTCAGGCGGCGGCATCACCCTGTCTGGTGGTGAGCCGCTCCTGCAGCCTGATTTCGTGGCCGGGGTCTTTAAGCAGTGCCGTGAGCAAAATGTTCATACTACCCTTGATACGGCAGGTAATTGCCCGGAAGACAGCCTGGAGCACGTGCTGCCGTATACTGATGCTGTATTATTTAGCATAAAAGCGGTTGATCCCGACAAACACCGCTGGCTGACTGGCGCCGACAATACCCGGATACTTGCTAACCTTAAAAAGGTATCCGCAGTATTGCCTGTTGCCCTGCGCTATGTAGTTATTCCCGGTATTACGAATACCAGGGAGGATATTGACGCGTTGGCCGAACTGATCAAGTCTTTACCAGGCCAGGTTGCTGTAGAGCTGCTGCCCTATCATACATTTGGCCGGAAAAAATGGGCTCAGCTTGACAGAACCTATCTGTTAGAGGGTGTCCCGGATGCGACGCCGCAGGATATGGCGAAAGTTCAGGCTCTGTTGAAAGAGCGGGAGATCAATGTTTTACACGAAAACAAGGCAGGTTAGTTTTGAGGAGCCAGCACCGGACGACCGGAATGCTGGCTCCTGTTATTTTTGTAAAGACGAGGGGACGGTGGTTCTGTCTTGATAAAGGTAACCTGAGATGGTATAATTTTCAAGAGGTGAGAATATTGGCAAGAGTGGCTAGGGTCAAAAGCAATAGCGGTATATACCATATCATGCTAAGGGGTATAAATAAGCAGCTAATATTAGAAGATGATGAGGATAATCAAAAATTCTTAGCAGTATTAAAAGAATGTAAAGCGATCAGTGAATATAAGCTATATGCCTATTGTTTTATGGGTAACCATATCCATTTATTATTGAAGGTTGAAAAAGAGGGTTTAGAGCAAATCTTTAAAAGAATAGGTGCCAGATATGCGTATTATTATAATTGGAAATATAAAAGAAACGGGCATTTGTTTCAGGACCGGTTTAAAAGTGAGCCGATAGATAATGATAGCTATTTATTCACTGTATTAAGGTATATACATAATAACCCCGTTGATGCCGGACTAACCACAGCACCGGACCAATACCGGGGGAGTAGTTATAATGAATACCTGAAGTCGCATAGCCTGGTAGATGTCGATTTCATTTTGGGAGCGATGAGTAGAGATCAGTTTGTACATTTTCATCAACAGCGCGATAATAATAGCTTTTTAGATATTAGAGAAGATAGCTTTAGAATGACCGATGCCGAGGCAAAAGTAATCCTCCATGAGGTTAGCGGAGCAGAAAGTACCACTGCTTTTTCCGGCTTAAGTATTATAGATCGAAATAGATTTATTAAGGAGTTGCGAAAAAGAGGCTTATCGATCAGGCAAATCTCCAGGCTGACTGGGATAAGTAAAGCAATTGTTGAAAAAAATTAGCAAGACAGAACCACCGTCCCCTCGTCTCCATGGAATCTATTGCTGTTTGATGAGCTTTGCAGGAATTTTAGGATAAGTTGGTAAAGTAGTATATTGACAAATAATCGCATGCTATTGAGCATACTAGAAATGCTCGGCATTGTATTGATACTTATAGATTCAGCCGGCTAAGATCACGGGGGGAACCATCTTGCATTTAAAATCAGGTATTTTAACGGCATTATTTATTGCATTAAGTTTTATCGGGGCTAATGTAAAGGTGTTGGGGAGCATTGCCTTTGACTCGATGCCGGCATTTTTGGGAACACTGCTGCTTGGGGCGTCTTATGGTGCTGTTATTGGTGCTGCCGGGCATTTCCTGACAGCGTTATTGTCAGGATTCCCTTTGACACTGCTTGTTCATATTATCACAATGGGTATTATGGCGGTTACTATGGCCGCTTTTGGCATAATCTACCGGCGTTTTGCAGCTGACAACCGATTTTCAGTACAAGGGGTATTGGTAGCAGGGATTGTTGCTGTCTTAATTAATGGGCCGGTAGGCTTATTTGTTTTATCGCCATTATTGGCGCCCATGATAGGTCAGGCCGGAATAATAGCCTTGATGCCGATTGTTTCCGGTGTAGCTGCGCTTAATGTGCTCTTAGCAGTTGTTATATACCGGATGTTGGGCAATGCTAAGGCAAGAGAGGCAAAGGATAAATAAATATGAAAATAAAAAAAGTAAGAGACTTGACCTTAGTGGATCTGGACCAGGATAAAACCATGGTAATAGCCTGTGACAGTTGTGGCAGTATTGGCCTGAAAGACGGCGACGTGCTGAAGGTTTCCCCCTTTATCACCGGCAAATATGCGGCCAGGGTGGCTATTCTGGAGGTTGTGTGCGCCGGGGCTGAGGTCATTTGTTTGACAAATACCATCTGTAATGAAATGGACCCTACCGGCAAGGCTATTATCCAGGGCATTGAGGAGGAACTAAAGGAGGCCGGCATTAGCGAGATTGTCCTGACCGGCAGTACAGAAGAGAACTTTTCAACAGTGATGACCGGCTTGGGGATAACGGCAGTTGGTCTTGTTGAGACTAAAAAACTGAAGGTCAATAATATCAAGGGCGAGGCGTTGCTGGTTGCCCTTGGACAGCCTAAGGTTGGCCAGGAGGTATTGAACACCAGGCAAGAGGAGCATGTGGGTTATGGCACGATTAAGCAGTTGCTGCAGGATGAGAAAGTATATGAAATAATTCCTGTTGGCTCCAAAGGGATACTATATGAAATGCAGGAATTAGCGCGTAATAACCGGCTGCACCTCACGGTATATGATCATATCGGGATTGATATCAATAAATCGGCCGGACCCAGCACTGTTGTTATTGCTGCAGTCAGCGCTAATTATTTCAGTAAATGGAATATTGCGGGCACTATGGTGTTGCTGGGAAAAGTATCCTTGGAGGCATTGGCATCCCAATAACATATCCTGTATCACAGTAGTATTAATGCACAAGTCAGCACCGGTAACAGGCTGTTGGCTTTTTTTATACCGGTAACAAGCTTGTCTCAGGAACAACAAAATACTGAAGGTGTGGATTTAACCTAAATACCGCATAATAACAGGAGATGAATTTGGTTAGAGGTGTAAATGTTTACAATCTTAAAAGGTGGCACTATCTTTGCCCCTGAAGACCTGGGGGTGCAGGACCTTCTGATCGCCGGAGCGGTAATTGCCCATATCGCTCCTGGTATCAAACCAGCTCCTGAGTATGGCCAAACGCAGGTGATTGACGTGACCGGCAGGCGTATTGTGCCAGGCTTTATTGATCAGCATGTTCATTTACTGGGCGGCGGCGGCGAGGGGGGGTATGCCACTCGCACGCCGGAGGTCGTGTTAAGCGACATTACTATGGCGGGCATAACGACCGTAGTAGGCTGTCTGGGTACTGATGGCATTACCCGCAGTATGGCCGGGTTATTGGCGAAAGCCAGGAGCCTCGAACTAGAGGGAATCTCTGCTTATATCTATACAGGGGCGTATGAGGTGCCACCGCCGACAATTACCGGCAGTGTACGCTCCGACTTGGTGCTTATTGATAAAGTAATTGGTTGCGGTGAGATTGCGATTAGCGACCATCGCTCCTCTCAGCCAACCCCAGCAGAGCTTGCCAGGCTGGTTGCTGAAGTCCGGGTGGGTGGCTTATTAAGCGGCAAAGCAGGTGTGCTGCACCTGCATATTGGGGCCGGGGTGCGCCAGCTTAGTCTGATTTTTGACATCATAACTGAAACCGAAATCCCGGTGGCTCAGTTTGTGCCTACCCATATCAACCGCAGCTGGGATCTGGTTAACGCCGGCATCAGGCTGACTCAAATCGGCGGGGTTATTGACTTTACTGCTGCCGCGTCCGATGAGTCCGGTCAGGATGCTTTCCTCACCGCAGCGCAGGCAATTGAGCATTGTCTGGAGCAGGGGGTATCCATTGACTGTATGACAATAAGCTCAGACGGCCATGGCAGTCTGCCGGTATTTGACGGCAAGGGGGGCATAAGCGGGCTGAAAGTTGCTAAAATGACCGGCCTGCACGCGGAGATCAAAAACCTGACAGCCAGCGGGCTCCCGCTTAATCAGGCCCTGCGGCCAGTCACGATTAACCCGGCCAAAATTCTCAAGCTATACCCGGAAAAAGGGGTGCTGCAGCCTGGTAGTCATGCCGATATTGTCGTGCTTGATGAGAATCTCAACATTGAACATGTTTTTGCCAAAGGCAAGCTGCTTGTTCACCGGGGACAGGCCAGTGTCAAAGGGACCTTTGAGTAAGCAGCTATTTGCAACAAAGGCGTTTATGGCTCAGTAGGGTAGTGTGTGACCCTGACTGCAAAATACTTTAGCGCGTGTAGATAGCCAGCAATTTAAGGAGGAATTTTAGTGAGACGCACAATTCAGGTAGAAGAAAAGCTGCCGCTCATTGAAACGCTGCCACTAAGCCTGCAGCATTTGTTTGCCATGTTTGGCGCCACCGTACTTGTCCCGATCCTGTTTAAAGTGAATCCGGCAACCGTGCTCTTATGGAATGGGATCGGGACGTTGCTGTATATCTTTCTTACTAAGGGGAAAATACCGGCCTATCTTGGCTCAAGCTTCGCGTTTTTGTCGCCGGTATTTCTGGTATTGCCTCAGTATGGTTATGGCGCGGCCCTGGGGGGATTTATTGCCGCCGGTATTGTGTTCACGCTGGTGGCGCTCAGTATCCGGGTTATTGGTACCAAATGGATTGATATTATTTTTCCGCCGGCTGCGATGGGGGCCATTGTCGCCATCATCGGCCTGGAACTGGCCCCGGTCGCTGCCGGGATGGCAGGACTTACGGCTGCAGCACCGGATATGAAAACCATCACTGTCTCACTATTTACCCTGGCAGTTACTGTGCTTGGGTCAATTCTATTCCGCGGCTTTCTGGCCGTTATTCCGATTCTGATTGGTATTCTTTCCGGGTATGTCCTGGCTTTGCTGCTGGGGATGGTTAATGTTGCTGCTATCAGCGCCACACCCTGGTTTGCCTTGCCGACATATTACGCCCCTGAGTTTAACCTTCAGGCCATTGCCATCATTGTGCCGGCATCGCTTGTTGTTATTGCCGAACACATTGGTCACCTGGTAGTTACCAGCAATATTGTCGGGCGTGATTTAGCGGCCTCGCCCGGGCTGTACCGCTCCCTGCTTGGTAACGGTCTATCCACCATTCTGTCAGGCTGCTTTGGCTCAACCCCCAATACTACCTATGGGGAGAATATCGGGGTTATGGCGATCTCCAAAGTCTATAGTGTCTGGGTCATCGGCTGTGCGGCAGTGATTGCCATTATCCTGTCTTTTGTCGGTAAGCTGGCAGCCGCCATTCAGAGTATCCCGGCCCCTGTTATGGGCGGTGTATCACTCCTATTGTTCGGGGTTATTGCCGCATCAGGCATCCGTATATTGATTGACGCCAAAGTGGATTATAACCGGTCACGCAACCTCCTGTTAACCGCCATTGTTCTCATTATCGGCATCAGCGGTGCCCAGCTAACCTTCGGCTCTGTTACCCTCAAAGGCATGGCCCTTGCCACAATTGTAGCAATTGTCATCAGCCTGACCTTTACCATATTGGATAAACTGGGTCTTACCAATGATATCCTGGCAGGCGAGTCTGATCAGCAGTAGGGGTATTGACAATAAGCCATCTTTTAGTCTCCTGCCTGGCGGCGGGAGACTTTTCTCATAGACAGGAATATACTTGTCAGTAGCGAATGGTATAAAAATAATGACAGATGGCAAAGGGGAGTTTGCAGATGGTAATACGGGATACAGATAAACAATTTGTCAGCGCGATGCCTGGGGTGCAACGAAAAACGCTGGCAGTAGGCGATAAGTCAATGGTGGTAAAATTTGTTCTGGTGGCTGGCGCTGAATTGCCTCGTCATAACCATCCCCACGAGCAGGTGGGGTATCTGATAACAGGTGAGATGATCATGACCATTGATGATCAGGATTACCCGTTGGTGGCTGGTGACAGCTGGGCCATTCCCGGTGGGGTGGCGCATAGTGTCAGGGTGCTGCAGCCTATAGAAGCAATTGAGGTATTTGTGCCTATCAGAGAGGACTATCTCGGCTAATGAAACTAACTAAAGACTCAGCTATCTATTTTATTATGCTGCTAGTGCCGTTGTTTTGGGGCGGCGCATTCGGCAGCACCAAGCATGTATTATCAGAATTGCCGCCGCTTACGACCTCGGCTGTCCGGTTTCTTTTGGCCGGGCTGCTCCTGGGTGGGTGGCTGGCCATCCGCCGGGAGTGGGACTTTAAGGTTATCAAAGAAAATTGGCTGGGTTTGACCGGATTGGGCTTGAGCGGTGTACTGGCCTATAACTATTTCTTTGCAGTTGGGCTGCAGTATACCTCGGCGATTACCGGGGCGCTGGTTATTGTGATCAATCCGGTAACAACAGCGATTGTAGCTGTTGTATTTCTTGGTGAAAGGTGGAGTCTGCGCCTGGGGCTTGGCATTGTTGCCTCACTGGCCGGTGTACTGACGGTAATCACGCAGGGAAACTTTGCCTCACTGGCCGGAATGTCGTTAAACTATGGTGAGATGCTGCTGTTTGGCGCTGTTGCCAGTTGGACCACATATACCTCACTGGGTAAGGTTGTTATGAAAAGTGTTAACCCTGCTTTGGCAACTACTGTATCAACGCTGATTGGTGCGGTGTTGCTGGTACTGATTTCACTTAGTGAAGGAGCGTGGCACACACTGCCCCGCCTGTCAGGCCAGGTTATGGTGGAGTTAGTGTATCTGGCGGTCTTTGCCACCGTAGTAGCCTTTATTATGTTTAATATTGGTATCAAGCGCATCGGTGCCAGCAAGGCCAGCGCCTACATCAATCTGATGCCGGTCAATGCTATGCTTATTGCCTGGGCAATCTACGGAGAAACGATTACACTCATGCATCTGGCAGGTATGGTGCTGGTGGTGACAGGTGTGTGTTTAACTACGCTCGCACCCACTGCCAGCGCTGCCGGCAAGACAAAGGAGGACCCACTGGAGTTATGCGAATAATGCGGGGGCGGTTTGCCCCCAGTCCCACCGGTGACATTCATTTAGGCAACATCTGGACAGCACTGCTGGCTTGGCTGCAGGTCCGGTCAGCCGGGGGCGTCATGGTGCTCAGAATGGAAGACCTTGATCCCGGACGGTCGCGACCACTATATGCCGACAGGCTGATGGCCGATATGAAGTGGCTGGGGCTGGACTGGGATGAAGGACCGGATGTCGGCGGACCGTATGCTCCCTACAGCCAGCACGAACGCCGTGATTTATATCAGGCTGCCCTGGAACAGCTGGCAGCAGACGGCATCGTGTACCCTTGCTACTGCACCCGGGCTGAGCTGGCTGCCTCCGCACCCCACTCCGGTGATACCGAACGCATTTATTCCGGTACCTGCAGGCGGCGCGAGGTGGCTGAAGCCTGCAAGGGAGCCCGGCAGCCGTCCCTGCGCCTGGTTGTGCCGCCCGGGATAACCTCTTTTACTGACCTGCAGGCAGGTGATGTCAGCCAGGACATCAGCCAGGAGGTTGGTGATTTTGTTGTCCGGCGTTCTGATGGTGTCCATGCCTATCAGCTGGCTGTTGTCGTAGACGATGCTGCCATGGAAATTACCCATGTCTTACGCGGGTATGACCTGTTAAGCTCAACACCGCGCCAACTGCTGTTATACCGGCTGCTGGGGCAGCCCGCTCCGGTATTTACCCATGTGCCGCTCCTGATTGCCCCTGACGGGCACCGGTTATCTAAACGGCAGCAGGATTTGTCGATTGCCTGTTTACGGGCGCAGGGGGTTAAGGCTGAAGCCATTATTGGCTATCTGGCCTATAAAGCCAACCTGATCGACGCTCGCCAGCCTGTTAAGGCAGCCGAGCTAATCGCCAGTTTTGATGTGAGTAAGTTACAGTCTGATCCGGTTATTGTCGATAGCCACGACCTATAAAATATCCGGGTTTTATTTTGTCGAAAAAGAGGGTTTTTTAGCAGAAAAGCGAATATCTAACATCCGTATAAAATAGATAATAGACTGGCATTGCGCTGGTCTGGGGGAGATGTTAAGTATGAGGCAGCTTACCGGGTACCAGATTTTAGATATGTTTTGTGATTTAGCTCCATACATTAACGATATCGTTGCGGCTGACGTCGGCTTTACTGTCATCCGTGACGGCAAATACGTCCTGTATCTACCTGCAGACGATTTGGACCTCAAAACCCAAATTGGCGACCCTGTACGTTCAGGTGCCAGTAAACAGGCCCTTGAAACAGGAAAACAGGTTGTCAGGGTCGTTCCCAAGGATAAATCACCCTATGGGATTGCCTACATAGCCTGCGCGCTGCCGTTCAAGGAAGGCGATCAGGTTGTCGGCTGTGTCACGACGACCCAGAGTATTACCATTATTGAAAGCATTAATAGCGCCACCAGTGAACTGGCTGCTGCTTCGCAGGAACTGACAGCAGGCTTACAGGAACTGGCCAGCCGCTCCTCCGGGTTAGCAAATACCAGCAATGAGCTTGAGCAATTAGGGAAAACACTGCTGGCTACTGCCAATCAGACCAATGAGATTGTAACCTTTATCAAGAATGTGGCCAGTCAGACCAACCTGCTGGGTCTGAACGCTGCCATCGAGGCCGCCCGGGTAGGCGAAATGGGCCGGGGGTTTGCGGTGGTTGCAGCTGAGGTTCGTAAACTGGCCGTGTCCAGCGCTGAATCTGTTACCCAAATATCCTCGTCCCTCGCTGCAATTCAACAGGCTATTACTGAACTGACTCGGAAGATTGACAATATTGATCAGCATGTAAGCGGGCAAACCGAGGCTGTGCATGAAATGGCTAAATCCAGCCAGTCGCTGGCAGAATTGGCTTCTAATCTTGCTGAATCGTCACGGAAAATTTTTCAGATAACAGAATAAATCAACCCTTGACTAGAAAAGCAGCCATGAGCAAAAGCTCGTGGCTGCTTTAACGCATTCAGTCAAGAACCGTCCACAAATTCTGTGTAAATCTTCTTTTGGGGGCAACGCAGAACCCTATGGCGGTCAATTTGATTTGTAAATAACTAAAGCAGCAGTTGGGATTGAACGATGGGGGAATATGTCGAAATTAGTAGGATAAAAGACTTCGACAAAATTAACCAATTATGATAAACTTTAGAAAATGGATAAAACAAATAAAAAATAAATATTTTCGGTACAGGTGTCCACAAGGACATAATAGAAAAGCCGGTTAAAGGCCGGCGCGGTCCCGCCACTGTAATGGGGAGCAAATCCATGGTATGCCACTGAGACAACCGTCTTGGGAAGGTTTGGAGGCGCAATGATCCTAAAGCCAGGAGAACTGCCTGTACAACAATCACCGTTGACCTGCGAGAGATGGGGAGGGGATTTGGATGCATTCTTTGCATTTTTGTTCTGGTAGTTTTGCCGGGATAAAATAAGAAGCCTCTGATGATGTCTTTCACATCGCAGAAGGCTTCTTTTTATTTGGCTGTTTAAGATCAACAGACGACAGGTCTTTACCCGGCACTAGGATATCTGATGCGGCAAGGTATGTATAATCAGATGCAAGGGGTCTGCCGAACAACTATACCTCAGTGAAAGACGGTGAATAGAGTGGCTCACTGCCGCTGGCGTTGTGCCTTTTCCTTAGGACTG
>NZ_DATMXX010000184.1:0-9317 GCF_035561255.1 Sporomusa sp.
ATTATTATACTTCCGCTTTAAAATCATTTTTCCTGTTATATTATAGCTTATTCAGCATTAGCGTGCTCCTGACAAGCCAAGTGAACCTCTCAATCATCTAGTAATAAAAGTTTGCCTAGCTGTTGCTGTAGTATATAATTAAAAGAAATATAAGATATTTAGGGTGATTTTATGAGCTTTAATGACAAGGTCTATGAATTTGTCCGTCAAATCCCGGAAGGAAAAGTTGCTTCTTATGGTCAAATTGCCTACATGACTGGAAGCTGGCGGGCCTCCCGGGCAGTGGGCTATGCCCTGCACCGTAATCCGTATCAAGGTAAAGTCCCCTGCCACAGAGTGGTTTTTAAAGATGGCAGACTCGCCGCTGGCTTTATATTTGGTGGCCAAGATGTGCAGCGACAGCTGCTTGAGGCCGAGGGAGTTGTGTTTACCGCTGACGGGCGTGTGGATATGGATAAATGCTGCTGGGTATTAAGTGGCGAACCATAAAATCAAAAAGGCCTTGAACTCTATAAACATTACCTTCAGCATAGAGTTCAAACCTTTTTTCATTTTTCAATCTCAGACTTTAAACTTGCCAACAGCCTGAGATAATTGGGCTGCCAGATTAGCCAACGCTTGACTGGCAGCAGACTGCTCCTCAGTTGCTGCAGAAACTGTTTGTGAGGTGGTTTTCTATTGCCGTAATGAATCTTTCAGTCTTCGATTTACCAGTGTAACGTCAAAATCCTGGTACCACTGCATGGCCGCCCATTTTACCATATCAGCATGCTCTGGATGTTTTGGGTCGGCTATTACTGCTAAAAACTTGTCATAGCCGCCCTCACCACCTACATCCTCCGGCGGTGCATTGCCTTCGCCGCCAATACATATTGGATAGTTGTATTGATAGTTTTCTACCATATTTAATACTTCAATATAATGCTGCCAGTCATCGCCAAAGTCATAATTGTATTTTATTCGTGAGTATTTCGGAATATAGTCTGAGAGCTTACTCCCGGTCTCCAGCTTCATCGGGACTGTATTAGGATATTCAAAAGCATCCTCACTGCACACTAAATTAAGAATTGGCTCATCGCCATCAAATATGAAAAAATCATGCAGGTGATAATCCTTCCAGTTAAAGGAAATCTGTAAAACCTTGTGCAGTTCGTGGAAGGTTATATGCCACGGGACGATCACATGGCGCCAAACCCTATGGTTAGAAAGACTAAGCATGATCTTTAGCTCCACTGCCTGACAGGCAATAATAGCAGTGTTCGCAAAAACCGCCAAATCTTTATACAGGCTTTCATAGGGATACATAAAGCCGTGGCTGTCATCACTTACAAGATAGGTACCTACCTTTCTATTTATCCGGCTTTGATTGATTGTGTCGCTTTGCAGTTCATCTGCATAAAAATAAACCGTTTCGCAGGCCTTATTCATTCTGGCAACCGTTGTCCGGTCTCTGGTTTTAGCATAAATAAGCTCTGGTGAGTGCTGAATAAACTGTTCGACAATCTCAGCCTGAATACACTCAGCAAGCAAGGTTTCACGAATACTATGTATTATGAGTTCATTGAAATTCTTAAAGTCTTTGGCCTTCATCCCATGCAAAACAATGATGTAACGGTTACTATCATTTACCAGCACCACTGTTTTTCGGCGGTTAACGGTGATTATATTTGCATGCCACGAAAATAGAGACTCCTCATTGGTTGCTGCTATTGGTTTTATTTTCAACTCATCAAATAGCTTTTTGGTACATTGGACTAACATAGCGGCCCCCTATTGATACAAGATTTAACTCATAATTGTCCTTATGCAGGACAATTCTTAATAGAGTTCGGCCTTAAGCTCATTTTTCCTGTTTTATTGTAGATTATTTTGCCTTTATCTTGAACCAACCTATTGCCGAGAGCGTTAAGTTTACAAAATAATTAAAAAATCACCTTTAATCACTAGTTGCTAAAAAAATACCCATCATGTAGAATAACAATTAGCATCTTTGGTAAGATTTAACTAATTACATTCAAATTAAGAAGGGTGGACTTTTATCATGACACACGAAGAATACGCAGCCATACTTAAAATGGCTATTGCCAATGAGGTGGAATCTTATGAATTTTACAAGGGAGTTTCCGAAAAAGCTACCGACATTATCATTCAAAAAATGTTTAGCCAATTGGCTGCAGAAGAATGTGGTCATCAAAAGCTAATTGAAGGTTTTCTTGCCGGGGATTTTAGTACCATGCGTTTTCATGAGTCTGCAGATTATAAGATCTCAGAAACGGTTGACAAGCCAAAGCTTTCCGTGAATATGAAGCCTGCAGATGCGATTGCGCTGGCGATGAAAAATGAAGAAGAAGCAATGAACATGTATGCAGAGTTTGCCAATGCCAGTGTCGACCAGGAGCAGAAAAAAATATTCCAGGATCTTTCTGTTATGGAGAAAAGCCATAAAATAAAACTGGAAGAATACTATGTGAACATTGCTTATGCTGAGGTGTGGTAGTCTATTATTAGCGTAGGCGCTAAATAGGAAAGACCTGCAAGATTAAATCCTGCAGGTCTTTCCTATTTAGCATCTGCTCTTGCTCAGTCAGATGTGCAGCGGGGACAATTTCGAACCAGCATTTGCAGGAAAAATTTGGTTAGTGTCGAAGAACTGCACAAAGTATTTTTCTGCGCAGTATGCCGGTAAACAGCTAATTAAACGCAATAGATAGCAAGACGTATGTCTATCTTGTGGGCGGAAGGGTGAGAGCTTGTCTAAAATAATCGAGGAATATATTGTGAAGCTCATGGCAGCAGACAGTCAATTAGAGCAAATAATCAACCTACGGCGGGGAGCAGAGCCGAATTATCAACTAGAGCTGCCGCTTACATTCATCATAGACAAACATTATCGCTTACTTTACGCCAATATAGCTTATCGCTTACTTTACAAAATGGAACCTGAGTCATTTGTCAGTACTATAGGTATGCAATTAGGTATGGAAAGTGAACAGATTAACCAGATAAGAAGCAAGCTTGATGATGTATTCACTAATGGTAAAACCCGTAAATTCATTAGCTATATTAACACCCCCCGTTATGGGAAACGAGCATTTGAATTTGTAGTGAATCCCTTATACAATAACGACGGTAATATCGAGGCAGTTATTAGTACCGCAAGGGATATCACTGCGATGTTGGCCATTGAGGAGGAACAACGGAAGCAGAAACAACTCTATAAAAATTTAGTTGAGAATTATCCTGATATTATCGCTCGTCATGACAGAAATCATCGCTATTTGTTTATCAACTCTGCCCTTGAACGTCTGTCCGGCATCTCTCCGAGTGAATTAATTGGCAAAAAATTTTCAGAAGCCGGCTTTCCGGAAGAAACCTGGCGGCTGTGGTGTGAGCGATGCGAAGAAGCCTTTACAACAGGTGAGACAGTAACCTTTGATATCGAGTTCACATCACCGAAGGGCGTTATTAAAACAGAAACCATTTTAATACCAGAGTTCGACAAAACTGGAACTGCCGAGACACTTTTAGCCATATGCCGTCTAGGTCCCAGACAACTAAAAGATGCGCTGGCCGAACTGGAACAGACTAATATGGAATTAAGAAAACAAAAGCGGTATTTTGCGACTATAATCGAAAATATCCCTATGATCATCAGCCGCTATGATAAAAAACTCCGCCATATTTATGTCAGCCCGGCATCAGAGGCGCTCTATGGCGTAAGAGCTGAGAATTTTCTGGATAAAACCATGGCTGAAATGGGAATGGCTGAGTCGGTTTACTTGCCCTTCCAAAGATTTTACGAGACGGTATTTCGCACAGGCCGCACTGCCGAATTTGAGACCCAACTCCCAAACGGTCTGGGTGAAATGGCATATTTCCGCATCTTAGCCATACCTGAAATGGATGAATCAGGACAGGTTCAAACAGTCTTATCAATCGCCCAGGATATTACAGCAAGAAAGAATTTTGAAACAGAGATGTCTCGGCTGGATAGTTTGAACCTTGTCGGAGAAATGGCCGCAAGCATTGGCCATGAAGTCCGCAATCCCCTGACTACAGTGCGCGGTTATCTCCAGTTTTTCCAGCGTAAAAAGGAGAATAGCCAATTTTATGAGCAATGCCAGCTCATGATTGATGAGCTGGATAGAGCCAATTTTATTATCCGCGAATTCTTATCTTTAGCTAAAAACAAGGCTGTTAAATTTGAATCCTATAATTTAAATACCATTATAAACTCGCTTTCCCCGCTCATCCAGGCTGATGCACTTCGCTTTGGGCATAATGTTTTGATCAAAATGAACAATGTTCCCAATATATATTTGGATGAAAACGAATTGCGGCAACTACTCCTTAATCTAACAAGAAATGCTTTTGAAGCGATGAACGCTGGCGGAACACTAACAATCCACTCCTATGTCGAGGGAGATAATGCCGTGTTGTCTGTCCAGGACACAGGCGGAGGAATACCCCAGGAAATCCTAAATAAACTAGGAACACCTTTTCTAACAACAAAGGACGATGGCATCGGTCTGGGGCTGGCAGTCTGTTACCGGATAGCTCACCGTCATGGCGCGAAAATCGATGTCAAGACTTCTGCACTGGGAACAACATTTTGTGTCGCTTTTCCTCTTTAGGATCAGCCGTCCGCCAAGTCCTGTGCCACCCAATCCGCCTCTGGTCACGACTCTCCGAAGCCGGAGACCTTTTTTCCATTTACTAAGCTAGTTTTCAATCAATATTTCTATAGACTGCTTGAATTGATCTATTCAAGCAGTCTATTTCGCTACCTTTTTTTATGAATCGGCTAAATAAGCTTGCTGCCCCCGGATTTTCCGGTCTTGCCGTATATATTCACTTTGCAGATTAATCACAGCTGCCTCAGGATGAGTCATCCATCTTGTGACATACAGCCATACCAGGCCGGTCCCCAGCACAATGCCTGCAATGACTTGAAAGCCGGTATGCCATTCTGTTTCAACCCGAGACCAGGAAATTCCGGCAGCACAGGCATACCAAAACCAGGCAAGACGCGGAAAATACAAGGTCAGCAAAAATGCCATGGCAAAAGCATGGGTCGCATGACCGCTGGGAAAGCCGCCGGTTCCGCCGTTAGGCCTGAGATACCAGGGATAAATGTGAATTAGCTTTATTCCCTGAACGAAGATCCAGACAGAGAGATCCAGCAGCAAGGTTAGTTTAATCACACTCATAAGCTGTTTACGCCAAGCCCACCCGATAATACCTAAATTAGTACATACTAAAAACAGATCATTCCCGGAGCTGCTCAGGAAGTTCCCCACCAACCAGATAGTATCATTTTGGGAACGCTGTGTGGTTAAAACAAGGATACTTGTGATTATGCCAACAACCACTGCTAATTCCGTGGCTTTGGTGAAACTATTCTTATGTTTTAAGATTGCAGGCCATTCCTTCATCAGTCATCCTCCCGACTTTATTATTTATAAGGTAACGGAAATGATCCTGTGAAACCTGTGGCGTAAAATACAACCACCTCGAATTCCGGGAATCCGGCTCGTTTAATTGCTACTTTTCCGACTGGTTCTATAGCATCAAACTGCATCCGGTATAGCGGTAAAGCCTCTGCTATTATTTTTTCGCGCCCAATAATTAAAGCGCTTTTCCCCCGGAACTCAGACACATTATGCATAAACGCAAAATGATGCGGCTCGCTGTTTAAGCAAAGAACTGGCAGTTTTCCACCCAGGATATAATCAATTTTCCCGGCATCAATCCAATGGGCCGTAACAACAAAATCGGCTTGAACAACAGGCAGTCCCTGGGCTTCAAGATATATTGGGAGTTCTCGCCAGTCGAGGGCCTCGGTTGACGGATCGCCTTGATTAAACCACTGAGGCTCGACCTGTCGCAGCCAACCGGTTGCCGTATGGGTGCCAAGTAACAAGACAATCAGCAAAAATGCTGTGACTGACAATGTAAGCCAGGCCCGGGTTATCCGGCTATTGTGCTGCATCCAGCCGTCAATAGCGCAGCCAAGCAAGGGAATAGCCATAAGATAGCCAGGTGCCTGCCAATGAAAAAGCCCCTGAGCGCCCCATAAAGTAGCTATTGTGAATACGCAGATAGGCCCCATAGCCATACAACATAAAAACCACTGTTTACCCTGACGCGGACCAGCCAATATACCTTTTGCCAGAGCCCAGATCATCGGTATCCAGATCCAAGGCAGTACCCAGATCGCCTGCCCAATAATATTACCCAGCATCTTCAGGGGAAAGATCCCCTTAGCTGCCCCTCTACCGCTTTGAAACAAAAAAGATATCCAGTTGTGTTCCAGATTCCAGATCACTACAGGCAGAGCAACAATACCAATAACGCCTACTGCAAGATAAGGACCTGCCGTAAACAACAAGTTGCGTCGTTCTTTAACAGTAAGCATAAAGATCAGGCTGCCAGCAGCCAAAAAGACAGCATGATATTTTGCCAGCATCCCCAGTCCAATCAACAAGCCTGCGGCTATCCACCGTAACCAGGACAATTTAGTGGCAGGTGCAAAGAATATTTTTTGCAGTACCATTGCTGATGCCAGCATCAAGAACATCAGTGGTCCGTCAGGCAATATCCAACTGCCGGTGCTTAGGCTAAAAACCGGAGAAATATTTAAAATCAAGACAGCGTAAACCCCTGCTCGTTCACCGAACATCCTGGCGGTAAAACAATACATTAACCAGGTAGTAGCGGCAAATATCGCAATAAAAGGTAATCGTAAAACCACGCTGCCCTCACTGCCGGTTAGATAGTTAGTTAGCCAAATCATCCAAAAATGCAACGGCGGATGGTCAAAATAACTAAGGCTGAAAGAACGAGCAACTGATACTGCATAAGATTCATCGACCCCAAGCCCGATCATGCCAGCCAAAGTTATCCTAAGCAACACACCGATTATGACAATTAGTGTTACTTTCCTATATGAACTCAAATAAGTCCCTCACTCCTTCAATCAACGTAGATTATGGCTTGCCAGTGACGCTCCGGGGTTATGAACAGATTTCAGATTCGACGTCTTTAGGCGGTTTCTGGCCGCGCGCAGCTTCCACACCATCACAATCGCCTCCCTGAAAATCGACTGTGACATCTTTGACTTTCCGGCAGCTCTCTCTTCGAAAATAATTGGCACTTCTTTTATCGAGAAACCTTTGAGAAAAGCACGATATGTCAGCTCGATTTGAAAAGAATAACCATTTGATTGTATGTCCTCTAAGTCGATTCGCTCCAGTACTTCACGTCTGAAGCATTTATAACCACCTGTTAAATCTTTAAACGGAAGCCCCAATATCATTCGGGCGTACACGTTGCCCCCACGGCTAATCAGGCGGCGAATGATATTCCAGTTCGTAACCCCACCGTTTGGGATATAGCGACTGCCAAGTACAAGATCACAATTCCCGGCTTTGGCCAGAAAGTCAGTTAAATACTTGGGGTTATGAGAGAAATCGGCATCCATTTCAAAAATGTATTGATAATTTCGTTCAAGTGCCCATTTAAAACCAGCAATATAGGCTGTTCCCAGACCCAGTTTTCCTGGACGTGCCAGCAAGTACAGTCGATTACTGTATTGATGCCGCATAAGTTCCTGAACGAGTTCGCCTGTGCCATCTGGTGAATTGTCGTCAACAACCAAAACATGGATATCCGCTACCTGGTTATAGACCTGAGCCAGCAATTCTGCCAGGTTACTGTATTCATTGTAAGTTGGCAGGATGATAATCTTCATAATTTGTCGCGGCCCTCATTTCTTGTTTTCTTTGCCTCTCACTAAAAGTAATCAGGAGGTTCAAGCCAAAATTCAAACTACTGGCCACTGCAATAGCTGTTAGCTGGGCCAGCATCCAGCTAACCTGCACATATTCAATCAACAAGCCAAGGATACCGAGATTAACGCCTAAGTTTATCGTACTGATAACCAGAAAGCTTACGAATTTGATCTTTGTACCTTTATCCTTGGCACGCCCTTTAAAAGTCCACAAGGTATTCCAGACGAAATTATTCATAACAGCCACCCCGAATGCACATCCCGCGGCCAACAGGTATTGCGCGCCCAGAGAAGTGATAAATATATAGATTGCCATGTTGACACCAATACCAGACAACCCGACCAGCGCGAATTTCATCAGCATTTTTATCAATACATAATCTCCTTTGCTGTACCGTTAATGTCCTTTATGAATCATGGAACATACAAAGTATTTAAATCTGTCAAAGCCTTGTGCAACAAGCATTTCATAGAGCCTCAAAAAGTGCCTTCTAACGCTACTTTCTTTAACGCTTCAATGACCGTTTTCGCCGCTTTTAGGCTCAGTACCCAGTTATGATCACATTCAAGCTGGGGATTCAAGTATCCATGCTTTTTTAACGCGCATGTCAATTCTCGCTCTGGGAGCCAGTTGACCGTCAGCCTGACATATGGTCAGATGAATTCCTTGCCAGCTAATAGTTCATCAGTTGACCCCTCTCTTACAATTGTTATGTTCATTATAGGCGAGCACATAGAAGCTTTTGTTAACGCAATATTAATTGAGTGTAAATTTTAAGAAAACAAAATCCTGCAACACCTTGTTTACAGGTATTGCAGGATTTAATGTCTATCATAAGTTACACCAGCCTGGTGCTTACTTGTCAGGCATGTTGAGTCATATAATCAAGCTATGCAAATTATCATCTACTCCAGCCATATAACCTTTTGAATCAAATCCGGGTCCCGGCGTGGTCTGGGTTGGGGGATAATTGCCGGGTATCCCACTGGAGTGATGGCAACAATCTCCTTGTTGTCAGGGATCTCCAACACCTGCCGCAGATAGTTTTCATCTTCCAGCGGGCCGAGCATCCAGCACCCCCCTAACCCTAAGGCAGTAGCAGCCAATAATATATTCTCCATTGCCGCACTGGCGCTTTCCAGATACCCTTTTTGATAATTCGGGTCATTGCTGGCTTCAGTCAAAACTACTATTATGACCGGGGCACCGCCATAGACATTGGCAAATTGAATAAATTCAGTGCGTGGCATAAAGGCTTTATCTGGCGCCTCATCCCAATCCTTCGTGTAATTGTCAACAATCTTCCCGTAATTATTCCCAAGTTTATTTTTCTTATCTCCAGATACCACCAAGAACTCCCAGGGTTGTAAATCCAGAGCCGACGGAGCCCAGTTAGCCGCTTCTAATATTTTGAGTATATCTTCTTTCTGAACAGGGTCTGGCATATACTTGCGAATTGATCTCCGTTTTTTTATTACCTCAAAAAACTCCATAATTATATCACTCCTTGTGATGCTTTTATAA
>NZ_DATMXX010000185.1:0-14391 GCF_035561255.1 Sporomusa sp.
AGGCTAATATAGCAGGATTTTAACAATAATAGCGAATAACTATGTTATAACCAAACTGTTAGTCCGAATGTGTTAGGAGCTGAACTATTTTGACAGAACGGGTAGCAATCATCGACCTGGGCTCGAACTCAGCCCGCCTGATTGTTATGCACATCTACCACAATGGCGCTTACAATCTCGTATATAATCAGAAAGAATCGGTGCGCCTTAGTGAAGGCATGGCCGAAACAGGGTTGTTAACCCGTGATTCGATGTGGCGGGCAATTAGCACGCTTAAAATTTTTGCCCATATGTGCGAGTTAGTAAAAGTCGACAAAATATTAGCGGTAGCCACAGCTGCCGTGCGCATCGCCAAAAACGGCAGCGAGTTTATCGATCTGGTCAACCAGCATACCGGCATCCCGCTACAGGTCATCAGCGGAGAAGCCGAGGCCCACTTAGGGTTTACAGGCATCATAAACACCATTGACGTTGACAGTGCGCTGCTCTTTGACTTAGGAGGCGGCAGCACTGAAATAACACTGGTTAAAGACCGGCAGCCGGTTGAGGTATTTAGCCTGCCCTTTGGCGCAGTTAACCTTACCGAAAAATTTAATTGCCAGGATAAGGTGAGCGAGTTACAGCTAGCAGCTATGCGTGGACACATTGTCACAAGACTGGAACGCCTGCCTTGGCTGAAGCGTCTGGGACTTCCCATTGTCGGTGTCGGCGGCACAGCCCGCAATATTGCCAAGATGGACCAGAAGCGTAAGAACTATCCTTTTCCCAAAGTCCACAACTACCGCTTTGGCCCGATGGCCTTTGATGAGTTATGGCGGACGATTACCAAGACCAACCTGACCCAGCGCCGCAAATACCCCGGGCTGAGCAGTGAACGGGCTGATATTATTATCGCCGGAACAACCATTGTCAAATCGCTGATTGATCTTTCACAGGCTACTAATATTATAATTAGTGGCTGCGGCGTGCGCGAAGGCATGTTTCTTGATTATTATTTATCTAAACAGCAGCAACATGAGATTATTCCTGACATTCTGATGCATTCAACTCACAATATGCTGTTATTCTATAAGGGCAACGAAGAACATGCTTACCATGTAGCCAAGCTGGCTGAAACTATGTTTGACAGCTGGCAGCCAACTTTGAGATTAGGCAGTCGTGATAAGAAACTGCTGAGAGTAGCCGCTTTATTGCATGATATTGGCATTACCATCAATTACTATGATCACGCGCGTCATAGTGCATATCTTGCCGAGAATGCCCGCCTCTTTGGCCTGACCCATCGCGAACAGATGCTAGTCGCCGTGGTTGTTGGCTGGCACAACGGACCCTCGGCCAAATATGTCCGCAATAAACTCTACAGTGAATTCCTTGACCAAAATGATTGGCAGACAGCCCGCAAGCTGGCGCTTATAGTGGCTTTAGCCGAGAGCTTAGACTCAACTCAGTTAGGGCTGGTGCATGACGTTATCCCCTCGCTTTCATACAGCCAAGCACATCTTCGCCTCTTGACAGCTGATCCGGTAACAATCGAACGCCAGGCAATCGACCAACATCGTAAGTGGTTTAAAAAGGAATTAGGACTAGAGTTAACGATTAGTTAAAAAGCAACACCGGTGCAGGTAATCTACCAACACCGGTGTTGTTGTTTTTAATCAGCAATAACCACGCCCGGCACACCTGGCTGCCTTTTCGCCGGCTTTAACAACAGCGCCGGCAGGATGCCCAGACCACAAATTGCGGCAAGAACCAGGAATGTGTCGTCAAACGCAAAAATAAACGATTGCCGCTGCGAAACAGTCGCCATAAGCGCAAGGGACTTTAGATGGGCAAGCGGCCCTGAAATCGCCCCTGCCTGGGCATATAGCCGTTCACCATAGGCCAGCATATTGGCGGCGGCCTTAGAGCTTGCGGTAAAGCCCTCAGCAATTTGATTGAGGTGAAAAATCTGCCTGTTCTGAAGTACTGTTGTCAAGATGGCAATACCCATTGAACCGCTTATCTGGCGAACAGCATTGTTCAGCGAGGATGCCCGGCTGATTTTAGCCATTGGCACAGTATTCATTCCCAGAACAGTAACCGGCATAATAAATAGTCCCAGTCCGGCCCCGCGCACCATCATCAGCAGCATTATCGTGTGGTCAGCGGTATCCAGATCAAGCGTTTTTAGAGGCAGTGAGCCGAGAGCCAGTAATGCCAGCCCGGTAACAACCACAGGTTTAGCACCAAATTTATCTGCCAGTTTAGCCGCGACAGGCATCATTAGGCCTGCAGCTACAGCTGACGGAAAAATCAGCATACCTGTTTGCATGGCAGAATTGCCGCGCATATTCTCCATAAACAGTGGTACCATAAATATCCCGCCATATAGACCAATCGTGCCAATAAAACTAACAATGGTGCTGATAGTAAAATTCCAGTCTCTAAACAAAGACAGGTCTAGTAACGGCTCTGAATGATTAAGTTCAATCATCACAAATAATACAAAAGAGGCAAAAGAGACATAGAACAGCGAAACAATGTAGCCTGAAGTCCAGCCATCTTCTACCCCTTCGCTTAGCGCTAATAACAAGCAAAATAAGGCTAGCGCAGAGGTCACAAAACCACCGTAATCAAACCTTCGCCCGGTGGCAAGCGGCGTCTCCTTCAAAATGAGAACAGCCAGAATATAGCCTATGATACCTACCGGGATATTAATTGTAAAGATCCAGCGCCAATCCCAGAATTCAACAAGATAGCCGCTTAGCGTCGGCCCTACCGCGGGGGCTACCATTGCCGAAATACCCCAGATTCCCATGGCCATGTTACGCTCTGCCGGGGTAAAAATCTGATAGACAATGGACATAGTAACAGGCACAATCAGGCCACCGCCGATGGCTTGAATCACCCTGAACAAAATCATGGTATCATTGCTCCAGGCAATACCGCATAATAGCGAACCGATAGTAAAGATAGCAAGGCTCCACAAGTACATCCGCTTGGTGCCGATAACATCGCAGAAATAGCCGGTGGCCGGCTGGATAACCCCCATGGTTAACATATAGGCGGTCAGTATCCATTGTGCCTTTTCAGTGTTTACTGAAAACACGGCCATCATCTTAGGGATGGCGATATTAACAATACTGGTGTCAAGAATACTCATAAAACCACCGATAATGACAACCCCAAGGGCCCACCACTTATAAGCGGCCTCGTTGATGTGAATGCGAGGGAAGTTCATTGAATTTCCTCCCCTACTCAGCCTGAATCTTAATATAGGCCGACATACCTGGGCGGAATATAAACCCGCTGTCCTGCGGCAGCGTTACTTTCACAGGAATACGCTGAGTTACCTTAGTAAAGTTGCCGGATGAGTTCTCAGTTGGAACAAGTGCAAACACAGAATTAGTAGCACTGCCGACTTCATACACCGTTCCGTTGAACTTGTGACTGCCATATCCGTCAATCGTATATTCAACATTCTGCCCGACCTTGATCCTGCCAATCTTGGTTTCCTCAATTCTTGCGCTCATCCAGACATCGCCGAGATTGGCAACCGTAACGATAGCCTGTCCGGCACTAACAACCTCACCGGCGTTTGCCGATTTTACAGCCACGGTGCCGTCTGCCGGTGATACTATCGTCGTGTTGTCAAGCATGACAGAAGCCGCTTCCAAGGCTGCCTCGGCCTGCCGAACCTGAGCTGCCGCTGCTTTTACCACTTCCACGCGCGAACCGGAAATCACCAAATCGGTCTTCTCGTTAGCGGCATGATAGGCTTCACTGGCAACTTGATAGGTGGTTTCGGCATTATCCCGCTGAGAGGTGCTGACGGCCCCCTCCTGGTATAGCTGTTGAATACGCTCATAGTTTTTTACGGCATTATCAAGACTGGACTTTGCCTGCAGGGACAACGCTCTGGCCTGTTCGATCTCCTGCGGCCGCGATCCGGCAGTCACTTCTTCATAATGAGCCTTCGCCGTTGCCATAGCGGCTTCAGCCTGCGCCTTTTGCGCCAGGATATCCCGCGGATCAATACGGGCGACTACCTGTCCGGCCTGTACCTTGTCACCCTCTTTGACCAGGAGCTCGGTAATCCGCCCTCCTATTTTGGCGCTGACACTGACAATCGTCCCGCCAACGCGGGCGTCATCAGTGCTGACATACATTGCGTTCTCGCGCCACCACCAGCCGCCGCCTATGGCACCGGCCAACAAGAAGGTGATTAATATTCCGATTATCAATTTCTTGCTCTTACCATTTTCTGCTGCTATATTTTCCGGCAATGGATTCATCTCCTCTGTGGCTAATCAGTCAGTTATGTACAAATTCTACTCTGTTCGAATTACCTAGTCAATCAAAAAATATCAATAGCCACAGACTTTATATACCAGGTGAAACAAGGCGCACAATCTGTTGTGCACCTTGTTATTACTTGACTAAATGACAGGCTACATAGCGGCCGTTTACCTCCCTGAATTCCGGCTCTTCCTGGCTGCAGACAGCCTGGCACTCGGGACAGCGTGTGTGAAATCTGCAGCCTGGCGGCGGGTTTGCCGGGCTGGGAACATCCCCCTGGAGAATAATACGGTTACGCTTAATACCCGGCTGGGGGAGAGGAATTGCAGACAGCAGTGTCCTGGTATAGGGATGCAGCGGTTTGGCAATAAGCTCACCGCCTTCCGCCAACTCAACCATCTTACCAAGATACATAACTCCGATACGGTCTGAGATATGTTTGATTACATTCAGTCCATGCGCAATAAATAGATAAGTTAACCCCATTTCTTGCTGCAGCTCAACTAACAGGTTCAGAATTTGCGACTGAATGGAGACATCAAGCGCCGATACCGGTTCATCGCAGACCACCAGCTTAGGGTTGACAGCCAACGCTCGTGCAATCCCAATCCGTTGCCGCTGCCCTCCTGAAAACTCATGCGGATAGCGTCCGGCATGCTGTCGCCCTAAACCAACTAAACTTAGCAGCTTTTCGACCCGTTTGGTATGCTCAGGGCCGGTAGCAAGCTGATGGAGCATCAGGGGCTCACCAATGATATCGCCCACCGCCATTCTGGGGTTAAGAGAAGCATAGGGATCCTGAAAAACAATCTGCGCCTGGCGGCGAAAGTTCTTGAGCTCTGTTTTGTTTAGCTTTGCCACATCCTGGCCCTCAAATAATACCGCACCGGCCGTTGGTTCTATCAACCGTAATACCAGCAGACCTGTGGTCGATTTGCCACAGCCGGATTCACCAACCAGCCCAAGCGTTTCGCCGCTTCTGATTGTAAAAGATATGTCATCTACCGCCCGTATTTGCCCGGTAGCCTTACCAAACAAGCCGCCCCTGACCGGAAAATATTTCTTTAGGTTGCGTACTTCCAGTAGTTGATGATCAGTCATCTTGAGCACCTCCCAACGGGTAGTGACAGGCCACCAACCGGCCGTCAGTCTGACAAACCAGTTTAGGCTGAACCAGGCGGCACTTGCCCTGAACATGCTCGCAGCGATCAGCAAAGGTACACCCTGACGGCAGATAGGCCAAATCAGGCACAACCCCCTCAATGGTGTGCAGTAGTTGCTTCTTCGCGCCGTCAAGCCGCGGGATAGAATCCATTAGACCTGCTGTATAAGGGTGACGCGGTGCTTTAAATACAGCCTCTACCGCCCCTTGCTCAACGATCCGCCCGGCATACATAACCGCCATGTTTTGCGCCATTTCGGCAACCACTCCAAGGTCGTGGGTTATGAGCACAAGCGCGGTATTAAACTCCTGGGCCAAATTTCTGATCAAATCAAGGATTTGCGCCTGGATGGTTACATCCAGCGCGGTTGTCGGCTCGTCGGCTAACAGGAGTTTCGGATTACAGGCCAGTGCCATGGCAATCATAACCCGCTGCCGCATACCGCCGCTCATCTGATGCGGATATTCTTTCGCCCGCTGTCCGGCTGCCGGAATACCGACAAGCTCAAGCATTTCAACAGCCCGCCGCCAGGCTGCCTTCTTATCTACAGTGTCATGCACGCGAACAGATTCAGCAATCTGGTCACCCACCGTATAGGCCGGATTAAGCGAGGTCATCGGCTCCTGAAAAATCATCGATATGTCTTTGCCGCGTATAGCTCGGATTTCATGGGCCGGCATTTTTAGAATATCACGCCCCTGAAATAATATCTCACCGCTCAAACAGGCTGGCGGTTCTGGCACCAGCCGCATAATAGACATGGCTGTCACGCTTTTGCCGCAACCGGACTCGCCGACCAGCGCCAGCATTTCTCCTGATTTCACAGAGATGCTTACACCATCCACCGCTTTTACGACACGTTTACCGATATGAAAGTGGGTTTTAAGATTATTAATTTCCAGCATATCGTGCCTCCTACTTCAACCGGGGGTCAAGTACATCACGCAGACCATCGCCCAGAAGATTAAAGGCCATGACAGTCAACGTAATCGCTACCCCGGGAAAGGTTACAATATGCGGCGCGTTAAAAATAGTCTGACGGCCTGACCCCAGCATCGTTCCCCACTCTGCTGTCGGCGGTTGGACGCCCAACCCGAGAAACCCCAGGGCAGCCGCTTCTAAAATAGCGACAGACACACCAATGGTGGCTCTAACAATGATCGGAGCCAGCACATTAGGCAAAATATGCGCGAAAATCAACCGGCGATCACTGTTGCCAATCGCCCGGGCGGCCATAATATAGACATTCTCTTTGACTGACAATACACTACCCCGGACAATCCGCGCATACTGAGGGATTGAGACAATTCCGATGGCGATAACCGCCTTTTCTACCCCCCTCCCCAACACGGTCATGAAGGCGATTGCCAGCAGAATACTAGGAAAAGACAGCATAATATCCATAACACCCATAATGGCTGTATCGATCTTGCCACCGTAAAAGCCGGCCACAGCACCCAGAACTACACCACAAATCAGCGCCAGTGTCACGGCCTCTATCCCCACAATCAGGGAAATACGGGCGCCATAGAGAATGCGGGATAAAATATCGCGCCCCAGCTCATCAGTCCCCATAAGATGAGCTGTAGTGGGTGGTTTTAATGAGTTCGGCATATTGCTTTCATACGGATCATATGGCGCAAGTACCGGCGCAAAGACTGCACTGAATATCAATACAGCCAGCATGATCAGACCAATCATCGCTGAATTTGACGCCTTAAAGCGTTCAAAGAATTCTGCTTGTTGTGATTTGGCAGGCGTCATACCAGGATTCTGCACCGGCTGAGGGTTAGCTTTGATGTTTGTTGCCATATTTATCACCACCTCTGCTAGGAATGTTGGATACGGGGATCCAGATAACAGTACAGGATGTCAACAGCAAGGTTGACCAAAACAAAAATCGTTCCGATCAATAGTACCGCCCCCTGAACCCTGGGATAGTCTGATGTTAAGATACCATCTACTACATAAGCGCCGATTCCGGGCCATGAGAAAACTGTTTCTGTCAGCACTGCCCCGCCTAAAAGCAAGCCCAGTTGCAGACCGATTACAGTAACGATGGGAATAAGCGCATTCCTCAGAGCATGTTTTATGATGACAACCTGCTCGGTAAGCCCTTTGGCTCTGGCAGTACGGACATAGTCCTGACGAATAGTCTCCAGCATGGTGGCGCGGGTCATACGGGCAATAATGGCTGTAGAATATGAACCCAAGGCCACGGCCGGCATAACCAGATGGCTTAGTGCATCCTTAAAGACTTCCATATCGCCGGTTAACAGGGAGTCCACAAGGTATAGACCAGTAATATTGTCAGGCGTCATACCAATTCCGATTCTGCCTGAGGCCGGTAACCATCCCAATATCACGGAAAAAACAATAATCATCATAAGACCAAGCCAAAATATCGGCATACTTACACCCAAAAGTGCAGCCACCATTGACCCGTAGTCAAACAGAGAGTTTTGTTTGACTGCCGAAATAACCCCCAAACTGACACCTAATACTGAAGCAATTACAATAGCAGCTAAGGCCAGTTCGACTGTCGCCGGGAAGCGTTTGACAAGTTCATCGGTAATTGAGGTCTTGGTTATGACCGACTTGCCTAGGTCCCCTTGGACTGCTTTGGTAATGTAATCAGCAAATTGGATATATATAGGTTTGTTAAGCCCCAGTTCTTCCCTCAATGCCTCCACCCGCTCGGTGGTGGCATGCTGGCCGAGAATGATCCCGGCAGGATCGGTAGTAAACATATGCATGACCACAAAGGTTGCCAGCGACACCCCGAACAATACCGGGAATAACAGCAGCAGGCGGCGGAGTATGTATTTAACCACAAATTTGCCTCCCCTTTTTATTCTCACTAGCTCATTGAAAAGAAGGTGATTCCGTGAAACCACCTTCTTTTGTTATAAATTATTTAGCTTCTTTAGATACGATGTCTAACCAATGGATACCAACCGGATGCAAAGCAAACCCTTTAATGTTAGGACGGTGGGCGGCCATATCCAGGCTGTGGCTGATCAGCACCCAGGGGGCGTCTTCCACTGCAATCTTTTGTGCTTCAGCATAGATAGCAGCACGTTTAGCCGGATCAAGTGTAGTACGCCCTTCTTCTAACAAGGCGTCCATTTTGGGGTTAGAGTATTTGGAAGCGTTAAGACTGCCCTTAATCTGAGATGTTTCAAGCAGCATGAGGAAATTATCCGCATCACCATTGTCGCCAATCCAACCGTAGAAGAAGGCGTCACCCTCAGCATTAAACAAGAATTGTTTATACTCTTTCCATGGATATGATTTGATGTTCATTTTAACACCGATTTTCGCTAAATCGGCCTGCACGGCAGCAGCCAGCTTTTCACCATTAACCGGGTTATACGGCCGGGGGTTAGAATAGGTGATGCAGGTAAATTCAAAGCCATTGGCATAACCAGCTTTGGCCAGCAGCTTCTTAGCTTCCTCAACATTATATTCATAGGGTTTGACATCTTTAGAGTAACCGGGGATAAAGTCAGGTAACGGGGAATTAGGCAGTTTAGCCTGGCCCTGGTACAGGAATTCAACAAGCTGCTGGCGGTTAATCGCCATACTGATCGCCTTACGCAGGTCCAGGTTGTCAAACGGCTTTTTGAAGGTATAAAAGCCCATATAGTTGATATTCATGCCCGGGGTCTTAATCACAGTCATACCCTTGCTTTCCAGTGTTTTGATATCATTGGTGTCAACACCATCCATAATATCGGTGGCACCGGTCATAAGGTCAGAAGCCCGTACAGAGTTTTCTTTGGTAATTTTATAAACAACACTAGGCATTTTAGGTTTGGTACCCCAATATCCCTCAAAGGCAGTCAGCTCAACTTGCTGACCCTTATCCCATTTAACGAATTTATAAGGACCTGTACCTACCGGGTTTTCAATAAATTTATCACCGTATTTTTTCACGGCCTCAGGGCTGACAATGGGCGCAGCCAGAGCCATTGCTATGTTAGCCAGGAACGGTGCTGACGGTTTTTCAAGGGTTATTTTAACGGTATAATCATCAATGGCCTCGACTTTTTTCACCCCGTCAAAGGTAAAGGAAGCGTAGGGCATATCCTCCTTGACACTGGGGGGAAGCTGGCGTTCAATACTAAACTTAACAGCCTGGGCATTAAATACTGTGCCGTCATGGAATTTTACACCCTGGCGCAGTTTAAAGGTAATCTCTTTACCATCCGGACTTGTTGTCCATTCGGTGGCCAGCAACGGCTGAAGCTCCGTACTGCCTGGCTTGTAGCGGATAAGTCCTTCAAAAATCTGGGTCATTATTTTGGCTGATTCGCCATCATCGACATAAGCCGGATCCAGACCACGCGGATCAGAGCCCTGAGCAAACACCAGCACATTAGCGGCCCCCGTGCTGGCAGGCTTTTTCTCACCACCACCGCAGCCGGCCAACATAATGCTGGCCACGAATACTACAGCCATTAAAAACGCTATGTTTCTTTTACTCATACCCAATACCCCCCATAACGATTGATCAGAATTATATATATATTCTAAATTATACATTTATTTCTAAATTCCTGCCGGCATCCACTCTGAGAACACACTATTTATTTCGTTAGCTACTGGGATTTACAACTCCAGAGAATTTCCAGCATATACTCCTGTTTGATTTGCCAAAATATAGACATAACGGTAAAATAGAATTATCTATGCGGTGATCTAGGAGGAACGCTATGGCAGCCTTTCTTTACCCAGCCTCCGGCCTTACACTTTTGCCCAGGTTTGTCCGGAGTGTGTTTCCGATGGTTGAACAAGAACTTTCACTTTGGCAGCAGTATGCTCAGGAAAACGGCATGCGCGAATTAGCCGACCAAGCCTTAGCAAGTATTAGCTCAAAGAAGTTTCATTGTCAGGGTGGCAGCGTCTACAGCCTGTACAAAGGTGTGCCCACCCGCAATTTCGTGCGCCTGGTAGTAGCACTGCAGACCATTAGCGACTACCTGGACAACTTATGTGACCGGGCTGGTTTTGCCGATGAAGCAGCCTTTCGTCAACTCCATCTGGCAATGACTGATGCGCTTGATCCCTCTGGACCGCTTAACCATTACTATGCCAACTACCCTTTTAAAGATGATGGAGGGTATTTGGCGAAACTGGTTAACACCTGCCGCGATGAGATTTGCAAGCTGCCAGCCTATCATTTAGTCAAAGCTGAACTCCTCCGTCAGGCTACACTCTATAGTGAGCTTCAAACCTACAAACACCTTGACCTTGCCATACGGGAACAGAAAATGCTTGATTGGATAAACAGCCACCTGCCGGAGTATCCGGGGATCAGTCCGTGGGAATTTGCGGCCGCTACCGGGTCAACGTTAGGCATGTTTATGTTGTGTGCTGCCGCCTATAATCCGGAACTTACCCAAGACCAAGCCACTAAAATTTCGCGTGCTTACTTTCCCTGGATTAACGGATTACACATCCTTCTGGATTATTTTATTGACGGTGCCGAAGACCGTTTGACCGGCGATCTTAATTTTGTTGCTTATTATGATAACAACCAGCAAACGATCGAACGGCTGAGCTATTTCAGCAGGGAAGCCAGCCGCCAGACAGCTGCGCTGCCTGAACCAGCCTTTGGTCTTACAGTGGTTAACGGGCTGTTGGCCATGTACCTGTCCGATCCTAAAACCGACTCGCCGGACGAACGCACCATCCGGAACAACCTACTGGATTCTGCCGGGCTATATCCCAAATTCATGTATGGACTCTGCCGGCTGCTTAGGAGAAAAAACATACTATAACAAATAAAAGCGAGATTGCTCATTTTTCGTGAGCAATCTCGCTTTTATTTGTTTGCGACAATCTTATCTCTTACTTTGTCCAGCGGCTTTAATGATCGCTAAGGCAAATTCACCGATGTTGTAGAGATCCTCTTCTTTAATGAACTCATCTGTGGTGTGAACTTTGGACATGCCTGTACCAAGCACGGCAGTCGGAACACCATAGCTGTTGAAATAGTTGGCGTCACTGCCACCGCCGGTGGCTTTAATGACCGGTTTCAGCCCGATGCTTTCGGCCGCCAGGCGGGCCAGCATAACAACCGGCGCTGTCTCAGGCAGCACGAAGGCGTCATATTCTTTGCCGATTTTAACCTCGGCACGTCCACCTGACGCTTTAGCGGTTTCTTCAAATACTTGGCGCATATGCTCGGTTTGAGCTGCCAGTTTCTCGGCACTGCGGCTGCGGGCTTCGGCTTTAATCTCAACGATATCTGGTACAATATTGGTTGCTGAACCGCCCTTGATGCTGCCAATATTGGCTGTGGTCTCAGGGTCAATGCGGCCGTCTTTGACTGCGGCTAACGCTTTACCAGCAAGCACAATGGCGTTTATTCCTTCCTCAGGTGCAACCCCGGCATGGGCTTTCTTACCATATATAGTTATATCAATTTTATTCTGACCAGGGGCCATATTGACAATTTCGCCAGGCGAACCGCTGGAGTCCAGTGCATAGCCAAGATCAGCCCGAACCAGGGCCGGATCAATATTTTTCGAACCATTAAGACCGCCCTCTTCGGCAACTGTAAATATCACCTGGATGTTACCATGCGGGATATTCTGCTCTTGAACCAGCCTAAGAGCTTCCAGAATCGCCACTACTCCGGACTTGTCGTCAGCACCCAGAATAGTATCGCCAGACGAGGTAATAATTCCTTCTTTTAATACAGGTTTAATATCGCCACACGGCTCAACACAGTCCAGGTGCGCAGTAAGCAGCAGACAGGGCGCCGTTGCCTCAGTGCCAGGTAGAAAGCCCAATACATTACCGCAGTTACCACCGATTTTGCTGCCGGTATTGTCTTCTGACACATCCATATGTAAGTCAGTCAGTTTTTGTTTAATGACATCAGCCACCTGACGTTCTGCCCGGGTTGAACATTTAATTTGCACTAACTCATAAAACTCATCAAGCATCCGTTTACGGTTAATCATTCTGAATCCCTCCTACATATTTACCCAAGCACCCAACCATATTAAAGCTATCATGTGTAGAAAGGGTGCTCATCATGCCAAAAACAATAACATTAGCCCAGCATAACCAAAAATTAGTTAAAGAGCTTACAGCTTATGGTTTTCAGGTTGTGGACAGCACTACCCACGCCAAACCCGGTCACGCTGCTGACGCCTATTTATACGCCAGCTACCGCCCTGATATAAACGACGGTGTCGCTGCCTACTACGACCACGCTGATATTAGCATTGGCAATTATCATTATACCACAGCAGACCACCCAGCTCCTATTATGCTTAATATTACCGGCCTAAGCGCAGGTCAGATTGCCGACACTCTCCGCCATGAACTGGCTCGCCGTCCGCAATTGTGACTGGTTACCGCTGGCGCGCAATCAGTGCTCCCCCCCGGGTAACAGCACCCTCACCAAACCGTTCCTTCAAGGTGTCCACAGCTTTGGCAACAGCCATACTTTTTTCATCCCCCTGATCAAACAGTGACATTTGTCCGCCTGCGGTGACAAACCCGCTTACGGTTACACCAAGCAGCCGCACGCCTTCACTTAGAGTAACATTGGCAAGCATTTCTTCGGCAATACGGTAAATTGTTTCATCAAGATTAGCAGCTACCACCAGGGTCTTGCTGCGGGTAATCGTTCGGAACGAGGCAAATCGCACCTTAACAGTGATTGTCCGCCCACTTAGCCCCTGACGTCGAAGCCGCCACCCCACCCTCTCAACAAGTGTCCACAGCTGCGCCTTAAGCTCTTCCCGATCCTGGATATCTTCGGCAAAGGTATTCTCTTTGCCAATCGATTTAGGCTGCCAGTCACTAATTACCGGACGCTCATCCTGACCATTAGCAAGCTGATGGATGATATATCCCAGCTGTCCACAATGCTTAGCCAATTTCTCCGGGTCAGCCTGGGCAACCTGGCCGATAGTTTTAAGTCCCAGCTTATCAAGCGTCTGGGCAGTAGCTTGCCCTACACCCCATAACCGGGTAACCGGAATTCCGGCTAATATCTGGGCTACCTGCTCCGGGCGAATAACCATCAATCCGTCCGGTTTCTTCATATCAGATGCCAGCTTGGCTAAAAATTTATTAGGGGCGACTCCGGCTGAGGCCGTAAGGTTAAGCTCAGTTTTGATGCGCTCTTTTATCTTAATCGCAATATCGACCGGGCTGGCAAACAGCCCTTCCATACCTGTGACATCAAGAAAGGCCTCATCTAATGATAGCGGCTCAACTATCGGTGAAAATTCAGTAAATATATTTAAGATTTCGTGTGAGACCTGGCTATATTTTTCATGATTGGGCGCTAAGAAAATTCCCTGAGGACAGCGCCGCTTAGCCTCGATAGCCGACATAGCGGACCGTACACCAAACTTGCGGGCTTCATAGGAGGCTGTGGCTACAACACCGCGCGTCCCAATACCGCCGATAATAACAGGGCAACCGCGCAGTTCGGGGTTATCCCGCTGCTCAACAGCCGCATAAAAAGCATCCATATCGACATGAATAATCCAGCGCTGCATGGCGTCACCTCACATAAGATCATCAAGAACACATGTTCTAATAAATTATACACCAAAAATGCTATCGAATCAACACAGGAATGAAAGCCTCTTTGAACTTTTCCCTACCTATGTTAAACTAAGGACTAAGGAAGGAGGAGTTGGCCCATGAAAATCAGCCTGCTCTGTTTAGGTCTTATTCTTTTACTTACGCAGAGTGCAGCAGCAGAGATTCCACCAATTCTTTGGTCAGAATCAATTCGGACTACACCACCAAAGCCGACCAGAGAGTTGATCAATCTTGATAATTATATGATTTTAAGGTCAGACCGCAGCCTCTCCATCAACCTGTCTGAGCATTCTCCGTTAAAATCCATTGACCTGCGCCTGGATGATAATGACTATTTACACTTAAATAAACAGGATTTCCTTTTTAC
>NZ_DATMXX010000186.1:0-13651 GCF_035561255.1 Sporomusa sp.
TTCTTATCTCGAAGTTTCTTCGCCTGGTCTTGATCGTCCGCTAAAAAAAGAACGCGATTTTATTCGGCATGCTGGCGATAAAGTGGAAATAAAGACATATGAGCCAATCAATGGTCAGAAGCTATTAATAGGAAAACTGATTGGTTTGGCTGATGGCGATATTCATGTTGAGATTGATGGTCAGGCAGTGAACATTCCACGAGCGAAGGCTGCCCAAATCAGACTTCACATTGAGTTTTAAGCACTGAAAATTGAATAGGGGGTATATAATTAATGAATGCAGAATTTATGCAAGCATTTGAACAGCTAGGAAAAGAAAAGGGGATTGCACCTGAGGTACTGTTTGATGCAATCGAGGCTGCTTTAATTTCGGCATATAAACGTAATTTTGGCTCAGCTCAAAACGTACGGGTATCATTAGACCGGACTACCGGTGAAATACATGTATATGCACGAAAAAATGTTATACAAGAGGTCACTGATACACGTCTTGAATTGTCGCTTAATGAAGCTAAGGCAATTGATCCACGTTATGAGATTGATGATGTGGTTGAGCTTGAAGTTACACCGAAAAATTTTGGACGTATTGCAGCTCAAACAGCTAAACAGGTTGTAGTTCAAAGAATTAGGGAAGCTGAACGGGGAATGATCTACGAAGAGTTTTCCAATCGGGAAAGCGATATTGTGACAGGAATTGTCCAGCGTATCGAGCAAAAGAATGTATTTATTGATCTGGGTAAGGCTGAAGCCATTTTAGCACCGTCTGAACAGATCCCAGAAGAGACGTACAAACATGGTGATCGGTTGAAAAGTTATATCGTTGAAGTCAAGAAAACAACCAAAGGGCCGCAAATCCTGGTGTCTAGAACCCATCCAGGACTTTTGAAACGTTTGTTTGAATTGGAAGTCCCGGAGATTCATGATGGTGTTGTTGAAATAAAATCAGTAGCGCGTGAACCTGGTCTGCGATCGAAAATTGCAGTCTATTCTCGTGATGAAACAGTTGATCCTGTAGGATCATGTGTAGGCCATAAAGGGATGAGGGTACAGACTATTGTTAACGAGTTAAAAGGGGAAAAAATTGATATAGTCAAATGGAACGCCGATCCGGCTAAATATATAGCAAATGCATTAAGCCCCGCGAAGGTAGTTTCAGTAGAAGTTCAAGAAACAGAAAAGATGTCACGGGTAGTCGTTCCTGACTATCAACTGTCGTTGGCCATAGGCAAAGAAGGGCAGAATGCTCGTCTTGCTGCTAAGCTTACCGGCTGGAAGATTGATATCAAGAGTGAATCACAGGCTGCTCAATCACCCGCTTTTTCTCCAAGTCCTGTGTTGGAGGAAATGGTGTGAAACCAAAAAAAATTCCTCTCAGAATGTGTGTTGGCTGTCAAGAAATGAAATCAAAAAAGGAATTGCTGAGAGTTGTTAGGTCGCCAGAAGGGGAAGTTGTGCTTGACCCAACCGGGAAAAAAGCCGGCAGGGGTGCATATATGTGCCGTAGTGAGCAGTGTTTGACCAAAGCTTTTAAGGAAAAACGACTGGAAAGAGCTCTTAAACAGCAGATTGCTGAAGATGTTTATAATGCTCTTAGGGTTGGAATTATAGAATGAATGAGCAAAAGCTAATGTCACTTTTGGGCTTGGCTCAAAAAGCAGGTAAAGTAGTATCTGGCGATTTTGCCGTGCAGGGTGCTCTCAAATCAGGTAAAGCTAGACTGCTTATTATTGCTAAGGATGCATCTAACAGTACAAAAAAAGAATATCAATATCAGGCCGAATTCAGGAATATTGCCGTCTATTGTGCCTTGTCAAAAGACCAATTAGGCAATTCTATCGGAAAAGCGTTACGGGCCGCTGTGGTTATAACCGATGAAGGTTTTGTTAAATTAGTTGTTAAAGCTCTCGAAGAGTAAACGAAATGTTACCGTGGGAGAGAAAGAAAATGGGGGTGGATCAATGTCCAAATACAGAGTATATGAATTAGCCAAGGAATATAGTACTACCAGTAAAGTTATTATAGATATTTTAGGACGTCATAGTATTTCTGCCAAGAATCATATGAGCAGCGTGGATGATGATGCAAAGGTGGCAATTGAAAGAACTTTTGCCCGGAAGACAGGCGTGCCTGAACAAACGAATACTGTACGGGCTGCAAACCCTGTTCAGCAGATAGCTAGAAGCGAACAACGTGAAACACCACAGCCTGTAAAAGAGTTACATACTCCTGCTCCGGAGCCGCAGAACCGGCCAGGTTACAACAATCAGCAACAACCACCACAGAACCGGCCAGGTTACAGCAATCAGCAGCAACCACCACAGAACCGGCCAGGTTACAACAATCAGCAGCAACCACCACAGAACCGGCCAGGTTACAATAATCAGCAACAGCAGCCACAGAACCGGCCAGGTTATAATAATCAGCAGCAACAGCCACAGAACCGGCCAGGTTATAATAATCAGCAGCAACCACCACAGAACCGGCCAGGTTATAATAATCAACAGCAACCACCACAGAACCGGCCAGGTTATAATAATCAGCAGCAACAGCCGCAGAATCGGCCAGGTTATAATAATCAGCAGCAACAGCCGCAGAACCGGCCAGGTTATAATAATCAGCAACAATCACAGAACCGTCCAGCTTACAATAATCAGCAACAATCATCACAGAACCGTCCAGCTTACAATAATCAGCAACAGCGACCAACGCAACGTCCGGCTCAGAGTGGTACTGCAGGTCCCGAAAACAGACCGGCAGGACAGCAGAATTCGCAATTCCAGAATAATAATCGTCGACCAGCTAATAATAATGCGCGCAATAGCGGCAGCTCAGGCCCGGGAAATAGGAACTCACAACAACGTTCAAATCAACACAGACATCAGTCTGCTAGAACTCAGTCAGCACCACATGTTAAAGCTGAGATGCCTAAACCTAAGAACATTAAGATTGGTGAATCGATTACAGTCAAAGAACTTGCGGGTAAAATGGGCCGGGAAGCCGGTGAAATAATCAAGAAACTGATGATGTTGGGTACGATGGTTAACATCAATCAGGAAGTTGATTTTGATACTGCCAGTATTTTAGGCGGCGAATTCGGGGTTGCAGTAGAAGCGATTCCGCCTGAAGAAGATCCGACAGAAATTCCTGAAATTGAAGATGATGAGAAAGACTTGGTATATCGCCCACCAGTTGTAACTGTTATGGGGCATGTTGACCATGGCAAAACCTCACTCTTAGATTCTATCAGGCAAACTCATGTTACGTCCCAGGAAGCCGGCGGTATTACCCAACATATCGGTGCTTATCAAGTAATCTGTCAAGGCAAAAAAATTGTCTTTCTGGATACACCAGGGCATGAGGCTTTTACTGCCATGCGTGCCCGCGGCGCACAAGTGACTGATATTGCTATTCTGGTAGTCGCTGCCGATGACGGTGTTATGCCTCAGACTATAGAAGCTATTAATCACGCCAAATCGGCAAAAGTACCAATTATTGTTGCAATTAATAAAATGGACCGTCCAGGCGCAAATCCGGACCGGGTTAAGCAGCAGTTAGCTGAGCACCAGTTAATACCTGAAGATTGGGGTGGCGATACGATTATGGCGCCGGTGTCTGCCCATCAGAAAACAGGTATTAGCGAACTGCTGGAAATGATTTTATTAGTGGCTGAGATGCTTGACCTTAAAGCAAACCCCAATCGTCTTGCTTATGGAACAATTATTGAAGCTAAGCTTGATAAAGGCCGGGGGCCTGTATCAACTGTCCTGGTACAAAAAGGTACGCTGAGAATTGGTGATACGATTATTGCTGGAACAGCTTATGGTAAAGTTCGGGCAATGGTGAATGACCGAGGCGAGAAAGTGAAAAAGGCCGAACCGGCCACACCTGTAGAAGTACTTGGTTTGGCAGATGTACCGCAGGCAGGCGATACGCTGGTAGCTGTTGATGAACGGACAGCTAGAGCTGTGGCTGAAAAGCGGATTGCCAAAAAACGTACTGAAGAAATCAAGCAATCACAAAAAGTCTCTTTAGATGATTTATTCAAGCAAATTCAGGAAGGGAGTTTAAAGGACCTTAATATCGTTGTTAAGGCAGATGTTCAAGGTTCTATTGAGGCTCTCCGCCAGTCTCTGCTTAACATTAAAAATAAAGAAGTTAGAGTTAATATTGTCCATGCAGGTGTAGGTGCCATCAACGAATCTGATGTTATGTTAGCTGCTGCTTCAAATGCGCTTATCATCGGTTTCAACGTTCGTCCTGACGGTAATGCCCGCAAGGCTGCAGACAGTGAGAAGATTGACATTAGACTCTACCGGGTTATCTACGATGCCATTAACGATGTAGAAGCTGCAATTACCGGTATGTTGGCGCCCGAGTTTAAAGAAGTTATTTTAGGACGTGCAGAGGTACGTCAGGTAATCTCTGTTCCTAAAGCGGTTGTTGCTGGATCGTATGTACTTGAAGGAAAAATAACCAGTACTTCCCAAGTACGGCTTATTCGAAATGGTATTGTTGTCCATGAAGGAAAGCTGGAATCACTGCGCCGTTTTAAAGATGATGTTAAAGAGGTTGCTCAGAACTATGAATGTGGCGTAACTATTGAAAAGTTCCGCGATGTTAAAGAAGGCGATATTATTGAAGCCTTTACCATGGAAGAAGTTACCCCACGGGGTTAATCGTATGTTTATTTAGCGGAGGAATTACTATGGGACAATTGCGGGTAGAAAAAGTTCAGGAATTTATCAAACAAGAGATTAGTAAAATGATCTTGACTGAACTTAAAGATCCTCGTATTGGTTTCGTAACCGTTACCAGAGTGGAAGCTACGGGTGATTTACGCAGTGCTAAGGTATACATTAGCCTTATGGGCAGCGACGACCAAAAAGCCGAGACCTGGTCCGGACTTACGAAATCATTAGGTTATATGCGGGCCGAAATTGGTAAACGCATTCGAATGAGATTTGCTCCCGAATTGTCGCTGCATCTTGATGAAACACTGGAATATAGTGCGCGAATTCAGGAACTCATCCTAAAAATTAAGCAGGAAGAAGGCAATCAGTAACAGTGGAAGTATCTATTGCCCACAGTGCTAAGCTGTTAAGCGAGGCCAATAATATTATACTTACTGCTCACATCCACCCTGACGGTGACGCATTGGGATCACTGCTTGCGCTGAATGCATACCTCTCAGCCCAAGGAAAACAGGTTAAGATGCTGCTTGATGATGAAATCCCCCGAACCTTTAAATTTCTTTCTGACTGGGAAAAAATTGAGAAGCCAGATAGCTTGGAGATTGAAGCGGATTTGCTGGTAGTACTTGATGCCAGCGATTTGGAGCGAATCGGCAGGGTTCGTAATGCTGTTAAAGCACCTATACTAAATCTGGACCATCACATCTCCAACCTTAAGTTTGCTGACTATTGGTATGTGGATAGTCAAGCAGCGGCAACTGGAGAAATAATCTTAAAGCTGCTTAAAGAGGTGGATGCGAGTATTACAGCTAGTATGGCTACCGCGTTGTTTACAGCAATAGCGACTGACTGCGGTTTTTTCCGGTTTGCCAATACCTCCACAGAAACGCTTAAATTTGCCTCTGAATTGGTTGCTTTGGGTGCCAAGCCTCATATTATTTCTGAACACCTTGATACTAAACCGTTGGCTGTTATCGAAGTACTGCCTAAAGTCCTTGAAACATTGGAGATGGTCGATTGTCAAGGTGGACAGATCGCGGCATTAACCTTGAGACAAGAAATATTGACTAATCTCAGGGATGACACTGAAGGATTTATTAATTATCCACGGAACATTGAAGGTGTTGAAATTGCCATCATGTTTAAGGAAACGGATAATAGTATAAGAGTGAGTTTGCGTTCCAAAACGGTCGATGTTAGTAAGATCGCACTGATGTTTGGCGGCGGCGGTCATGCCCGGGCAGCCGGATGTACTGTATCGGAGCCGCTTAATAAGGCGAAAAGGCTAATCATAGAGGCAGCGAAAAAACAGTTGGCTAAAGGGTTTAGGATTGAATGATGCAGAGTGGTTTAATTAATGTTCTTAAACCCCCAGGTATGACATCCCATGATGTGGTTGCGTTTGTCCGGCGGCTATATAACATAAAGCGTGTTGGCCATGCCGGTACTTTGGATCCGGCAGCAGCTGGAGTTTTGCCGGTATTCATCGGCAATGCCACCAGGCTGGTTGAATACCTGGCTGATGCAGATAAAAGTTACCGGGCTGAGCTTACTTTCGGTTTTGCAACAGATACTGGGGATGATACGGGGCAGGTTATTAATAGTCAACCGTACACCAGGCCAAATTCTAACCAAATAAAGGAAGCGTTAGCTTCATTTATTGGTGAAACCGAGCAAATTCCGCCCATGTATTCCGCTATCAAAATTGGCGGAAAAAAGTTATATGAACTGGCCCGTGCAGGCCAAGTTGTTGAGCGAAAAGCACGTAAAATTATAATTGACGATCTCTCGCTTGTGACAGAATCCGAAACTGGTATTGTTTTTGATGTAACTTGTTCTAAGGGAACGTATATACGCACACTTTGTGCTGATATTGGCCACAGGTTAAACTGCCTGGCAGTAATGAGTTTTCTGGTCAGAACTCGGGTAGGGAGTTTCTGCTTAGAACAGACTGTAACACTTGAAGAAATTGCCGCTAATAAGGAACAGGCTATTCAAAATGCTGACAAGGTTCTTACTCATATACCGGCTATACTTTTATCAGAGCAAGAATCTCAAGCAGTAAAGAATGGGCGAAGCATCTGTTGCATGAGAAGCGGTGCTGATTTAGTAAAAATGTACGATTACCAGAAGAATTTCATCGGAATCGGTCGGGAAATATGTCAGAGTGAAGATCATACAACACTGACTCCAGTAAAAATTTTAAGTCCGGATCGGTAACGGTCCGGCTTCTTATATCGGCATCAATGAGGAGAACAGAATAGTATGAAAGTCTTTACCCGGATAGAAAACGTACGTCATCATCCTCCTGTCTATATCGCTTTAGGAACTTTTGATGGAATTCATATTGGACATCAGGCAATCATCGCGCGCGCTGTCGAACAGGCTAAAAGCAAGAATTGTTCCAGTGCGGTCTTTACTTTTAGCAATCATCCTCTTAACGTGATTGATGCTGCCCGCTGCCCGCCGCTTATTGTGACTAATCAGGAAAAAGTTGATCTTATTGCAGGCTTGGGTGTGGACATGTTGTTTAATGTTCCTTTTACTGCAGAACTCTTACGGCTCACTCCGCAAAGATTTCTGGAAAAGTTAGTAAATAATATTAACCTGAGGCATGTCATCGTAGGGGCAAATTTTACCTATGGACACCGTGGTGCTGGTACGCCAGCTTTGCTGACAACTTTTGGCTCTAAACACGGCTTTACTGTCGATGTAGTCGGTATGGTGGATGTGGATGGTGTGATTGTCAGCAGTACTATCATCAGGCAACTAGTTGCTGATGGTGCTGTCAAGCAGGCGGCAAATTTGCTTGGGCGGCCAGCGACTATAACTGGAAAAATTATTGAGGGTGATCAGCGAGGGCGGAAATTAGGTTTCCCTACAGCAAATTTAGCTATTCCAGAAGGCCTCTTAGTACCTGCTGATGGTGTTTATGCTGTTTATGTAAACGACGAACAGGGTGGAAAGTTTAATGGTGTTGCTAATATTGGTAATAACCCTACTTTTACCAGGCAAACTCGTCGTATAGAGGTGCATATTCTTAATTTTGACCGTATTATTTACGGACAGCAATTAAAAGTACAGTTTATTGAGCGAATTCGGGGCGAGATTGCTTTTACTTGTGTTAAGCAACTCAAGCAGCAAATGACGGCTGATATTGAATTTGCTCGAAAAAAATATTTTGTAAGTTAACAAGGTTTACAGATCATAGCTTTTATGGTAAATATATTTTAGTGATTTGATCACTATCTTAACCATAGCGAGGATAGTCGAGTCTCCGGCGATGTCTTGGCTAATGGGGATAAGTAACAAAAGGAGGTGAACCATCGTGTTGACACCTGAAAACAAACAAAAACTGATTGAAAAATATCGTGTACACTTAAATGACACCGGATCTCCTGAAGTTCAGATTGCTATTCTTACTGAACGGATAAATTATCTGACTGAACATTTAAGAGAACACAAAAAAGACCATCATTCCCGTCGTGGTCTATTGAAAATGGTTGGTCAACGCAGAGGTCTCTTGAACTATCTGCGTGAAAGCGAGATTGAGCGCTATCGTACAATCTTGGAAAAACTTAACCTGAGAAAATAATAAAAAAGCGGTTTATCCGCTTTTTTTATTTATTTTCCAGGTTAAAGAAAAATAAAAAAGGGAATAATAAGAAAAATGTCGAACAGTTAATCTTTGCTAAAAGAAAAGGGGTTTATCAGAGGAGGAAAACAAAATATGGAAAAATTCCAAATGGAATTAGGTGGCCGAACCCTGGTCATTGAATCAGGTAAAATGGCCAAGCAAGCTAGCGGGGCTGTGCTGGTGCGATATGGTGATACTGCTGTATTGGTAGCTGCAACCCAGTCGGCTGAGCCTCGGCAAGGCATTGACTTTTTTCCCTTAACAGTTGATTATGAAGAGCGTTTATATTCAGTAGGTAAAATTCCTGGTGGCTTTATCAAACGGGAAGGACGCCCGAGTGAAGCCGCTATTTTAGCTGGTCGCTTAATCGATCGGCCTATTCGGCCGCTATTTGCTGATGGCCTGCGTAACGATGTCCATGTCGTAGCCACGGTAATGTCAGTAGATCAGGATAATCCCCCTGATATTGCGGCCATGATTGGTGCATCTTGCGCCCTGGGTGTTTCCGACATTGTTTTTAATGGGCCTATCGGCGGCGTGCGGGTTGGGTTACTGGATAATCAGCTTGTTTTGAACCCTACTGTAGCGCAGCAAGAGAAAAGTGATCTTAACTTAGTAGTGGCAGGTACCAAAGATGCCATTTTGATGGTTGAAGCAGGCGCCAACGAGTTATCGGAAGAGACCATGCTTGAAGCTATTTTATTTGGTCATGCGGCAATTAAAGAAATTGTTGCTTTTCAAGAGGATATTATTGCAAAAATTGGCAAACCCAAGAAAGAGAAACCACTATACGAGGTTCCAACCGAAATTGATGTAGCTATGCGAGACCACATAACTACTGACTTAAAAGTCGCTGTAGCCAATCCAGATAAGCTTCAGCGTGAAGAGAATATTAAACAGGTTAAGAGTGCTGCTATTACGCATTTCCTTTCAATATATCCTGATAAAGAAAAAGATATCAATTACATGTTTCAAAAGATACTCAAAGAGATTGTTCGCAAAATGATTACTGTAGATAAGATTCGCCCTGATGGCCGTAAGATTGACGAAGTAAGACCGATTACTTGTGAGGTAGGCCTTTTGGCACGTACTCATGGTTCAGGCTTGTTTACTCGCGGTCAAACTCAAGTTTTTACTATTACTACTCTCGGTGCTATCGGGGATGAGCAGATTCTTGATGGTCTTGGTGTTGAGGAATCAAAACGCTACATGCATCATTACAACTTCCCGTCATATAGCGTAGGCGAGACCAGACCTTCACGCGGACCAGGCCGCCGTGAAATAGGCCATGGGGCTTTAGCTGAGCGCGCGCTTTTGGCTGTCATTCCTTCAGAAATTGAGTTCCCGTACACTATTCGCTTAGTATCAGAAGTAATTGAGTCCAATGGTTCAACCTCTATGGGCAGCGTTTGTGGCAGCACATTATCCCTTATGGATGCAGGTGTACCGATTAAATCACCGGTAGCGGGCGTTGCTATGGGTTTGGTCAAAGATGGTGATCATCATACAATCCTGACTGACATTCAAGGCATGGAAGATGCGCTTGGCGATATGGACTTTAAGGTTGCTGGTACTGCTCAAGGCGTGACTGCGATGCAGATGGACATGAAAATTTCTGGCATCACCAAAGAGATTTTTGTAGATGCCTTGGCTCAGGCTAAGCGTGGTCGTATGCATATTATGGGCAAGATGCTTGAGGTTATCACCGAGCCTAGAAAAGAGTTATCACCTTTTGCACCACGAATTATTACCATGGAAATTGATCCGGATAAAATTCGGGATGTTATTGGACCAGGTGGCAAAACAATTAAAAAGATTATTGAAGAAACCGGAGTTACCATTGACATTGAGGATGATGGTAAGGTATTTATTGCCGCTGTTGATGTTGCGGCTGGTCAAAAAGCCGTACGTATTATCGAAACGTTGGTGCGCAGTGTAGAAGTTGGCACTACATATACCGGCAAGGTCACTCGCTTAATGAATTTTGGCGCATTTGTTGAAATTCTTCCAGGAAAAGAAGGGCTTGTACACATTTCCCAACTGGCACGTGAACGTGTTGCCAAAGTGGAAGATGTTGTTAAAGTAGGCGATGAAATTATGGTTAAAGTAACTGAAATTGACCGCCAAGGCCGCATTAACCTGTCAAGGAAGGAACTGCTAAAAGCAGAACCACGCGAAACTAATCCTGAGGGAACAGAACAATAATAAAACATCCAGGGGACTTGGCTGAAGCCAAGTCTTTTTTATTTTGCTCATAAATAACTGCTAACTCTAATACACTGTACATGTAAGTAGCTGGCAGGAGTTGATTAATATGCAGTGTAAAATATTAGTAGTAGGAAAAATTCGCTATTGGTACGTGTATTTTGCTATTGGTGTTTTTATGACAGTGGCTATGTTATCAGGTAATCTCCAGCCGCTGGTAGCTACTAATGAGCTTCCGTCAGTACCGCCACCTATTTTTCAGGGCAATTTATCTCAGCCCCAGGTAGCGTTGGCCTGCAACGTCTTCTGGGGTGAGGAATATCTTCCTGCTATGCTCAAAACTCTTGATGAGAATAATATTCATATTACTTTTTTTATTGGAGGAAGCTGGGCTAATCGGTATCCCGAGGTACTTAAAGATATCGCTAATCGAGGACACGAATTGGGCAACCATACCTATAGTCACCCTCATCCCAATAATTTGAGCAAAGAAAAAAATAAAGAACAGATTATAAAGGCGGAAGAACTTGTAACAAATATTACGGGAATAAAAACTAACCTATATGCGCCGCCATACGGTGAATACAATAACACAGTGCTTCTGGCTGCGCAGGAGCTAAATTATACTACTATTATGTGGAGTATTGATACTGTTGATTGGAAACGGCCGCCGCCTGAGGTTCTTAAAGAACGGGTGCTGAAAAAACTTCATAATGGGGCTATTATCTTAATGCATCCAACGGCGCCTACTGCTCAGGCTCTGCCTGATCTTATCGCTGAAATTAAAAAACGGGGATATACGATTACTACGGTATCTGATATACTTAAATAACAAAAATAGGCAGGTTAAAACCTGCTTTTTTTATTGCAAAAATCGAGTAAATGTGATAGTATAATGTTTACATAAAAGGTAGCATGTAATTATCACGCTCAGCTGCTGGAATGGAGGTTGATCTATGAGCAAGTATAAAAATTTAACATCCTGGTTAGTAATAATGGTTTTCATGATAACTTTCATGCTGCCTATTACGCCGGTGCATGCTTTTTCATTATCTGATCTGTTAGGACAACCCAGTAGCCCTAGTGAATCTGGTGATGCCACTGGTATGAGCACCGGTAAAGGTATGGTAGATATTTTGCTGGGGTTGTTCATGGGCAAGTTTCTGGGGAATGCCTTTAGCACTCCTGCCAATGAGACCGGAAAAGACAGTCCGGCCAGTGGTTTAATGAATGCTGCACAGAAAGAATTGGTAGGCTTTTATGCTGAATGGTGGGGAGCAGATACCTCTTCTTATAATTCTATGCTGAAGAATGCTGATGCAATTAAAACAATTGCACCATTTTGGGCTACAATGCAGGCTGACGGCACAGTTACCGACCGTGGTGGCAATGATCACTCCGCGGTGGTTCAAAGTGCCCATCAGAAAAATATAACAGTACTGCTTTTGGTGAATAACGCCAAACAAGATGGCGATACCCTGCCAGTTCATACTGTATTATCAAATCCGGAACTTAGAGCTAAAGCAATCCAAAACTTTGAGGCTTATATTAAGAAATATGATCTTGATGGCATTAACATCGACTTTGAAATGGTGCCTGCCGAAGATCGCGATAACCTGACCGCGTTTATGCGCGAGCTGTATGCCCGCCTAAAACCTCAGGGATATATCGTGTCACTTGATGTTTTCCCGAAACAGGATGAAAACAATGATGTGGCCGCTGCTTACGACTATGCAGAACTTAGCAAGTATGCCGATAAAATCATGATTATGACCTATGATAACCACGGCACATGGAGCGGCCCAGGCGCAATTGCAGATATTGGCTGGGTAGAAAATAACCTAAAATATGCATTGAAGTTTATTCCTAAAAACAAACTTTTTCTTGGTCTCGCGGCATATGGGTATGACTGGTCATCTCAAGGTGTTCAGTCGTTAGAGTTCCCGGCGATTATGGATCTGGCTCAACGTTATGGTAAAGAAGTGCAATGGGATGAAGCCTCTAAATCTCCAAATTTTAGCTATACCGCAGCTGATGGTACCGCTCATACAGTTTGGTTTGAAAATAGCGAGAGTTTGAAGTACAAGCTGGCGCTGCTTACCAAGTATGATATTGCTGGTGCCGCCATGTGGAAACTTGGCGAAGAGGATCCGGCATCCTGGCCGGTACTGCGGGACAAGTTCCGCAAATAGTAAAAATATCGACATAGGAGGTTTGCTGTGTATAACAAAAAAAAATTGACAATTCTGCTGCTTCTTATGCTGGTTATTAATATACTAGGCCCAGTGCAAGTAAGCCATGCTGCAACTATAGACAATGTAATTGGCACTTTAGCAGCTTCGAGTGTCCCCTCAACTGATGGGGGAGCAAATGCATTTGACAAGCTGTTTAGCTTATTATTTGATAAAATTCTTGGCCCGATATTGAATATTTTCGGTGGCGGTAAAGCTACCACTACTTCACCCAATAATCCAATAAAAGTAACACCGCTGCCATCTGAAGAAGGAAGCTCAGGTAGTACCGACAGCGGCGTATTACGAGGAAAAATTATTGTTGTTGACCCGGGCCATGGTGGCAGCAATCCCGGTGCTGTAGATAATGGAACCAGGGAAACTGATAATAACTTGGCTGTAAGCTTAAAATTACGGGACAAGCTGGTTAACGCCGGTGCCAAAGTAGTTATGACCCGGGAAACTGACCGGACTGTGGCCCCTGAAGGCAGTTCATTAGGTCAGGAACTAGCTGCGCGGGTAGATATCGCTGAAGCAAACAATGCGGATATGTTCATTAGCGTTCATTCAAACTCTAACCCTGACCCGTCAATTTACGGGGCTATGACATTCTTCCCTGATGGTAAGTCGTCTAAATTAGCTCTTGCAGTGCAAGATAATATTATTAGAGAAACCGGAGCTGTAGATAAAGGCACTTCATCTGCTACTTTCTATGTTTTGCGTAACACTACAATGCCTAGCATTTTAGTGGAGATGGGTTTTGTTACCAACGCAGATGAAGCCCGTAAGCTACAAGAGGATAACTACCGGAATAAAATGGCTCAGGGTATTTTTAACGGGGCGATAAATTACTTCAATAATTAAGTGAGTAAAACTTGTTTAAAAAC
>NZ_DATMXX010000187.1:0-9747 GCF_035561255.1 Sporomusa sp.
AAAAAAGTTATTGCAGAAAAATGGTGGAATATGGATAGATGGACTTCCTAGATCGTGTATTAGTGAAATAATAAAAAATTGCTCATTTTGAAAAAGAGCGATTGGGCTCTTTTTTTTCATGCCGGTAGTTCGTATTTCGCATAACAGGTATCATGCCGGTCAACAGGACAATAATTATGATGGATTTTTTGTGCTGGGCATTTATGACTGCAGTTGGTATTGGAACGGGGTTTTATGCTGCTGATCTCTAAGCAGCACTGTTTATGGCATTGGTAGGCGGGCTTGGTGGGGCATTTTTGTTATTTAAAAATAAATTTCATCATTGAGCCAAGCATGGTCTTTATGGCCGTATCCTCAGGGTACGGCTTTTTTGTTGAGTATAATTGGAGGACAAGCATAACAATTCATCAGTCGTTTGCAAGCCTCATTGCCTGCGGCGCGAAACAGATAGAGACGCGGAGCTGGCCTACTAAGTACCGGGGGCTAGCGTTAAACAGAAAAAAGAGAAGTGGTTCAACCACTTCTCTTTAGAACTGCTTGTTGGTCCTAATTGGGAATGTCTTGTAGATTCTCAAATTCGGAATTCATTTGTTTCTTTTCATCATGCTTTTTAGATGGTACAGGTTTTTTATCCTGACCATCGTTAGGCGGAAGCGGTTTCTGATCGTCTAAGTTGCATTTTTCATCGAGTGGATGGTTTTTCTTACAGTTTGGTTTGTGATGATTGGAGTTTGGGTGATTATTTTGGTCCTGGTCTTGAACAATCGGCGGTCTTTCCGGCAACTGCTCATTGGGGGCAGCAAAGGCGGACATAGTGCCAGCACCGTACACCATTGCTAATCCTAATGCAAGAGACAAAACAGTTTTATTTTTAGTAAACATACATTCAACCTTCTTTCAAATGTTTTTAATACCTTGTTTGGTACGACTTTATCTTAACAATTTGTTCTTAAAATTCCTTTAAAGTGAAACCTTCATTATTTCCCAATGGGGTTACAAAATAACAAGAGATAGAACCGAGGCCTACCTGGTTGACAGGCGGTGTAAGATAATATTTATATTGCTCGAAGAGTGATAAGGATAGCTTGTTGTTATAGCATCTAAAACTGAGTATCGCAAAATCGTACAGGCTGGGATCGCCAAGTGAGTTAACGATTTTCAGAAGTATTTGTAAAATAATTAAACATAATTGTAATATTTAGATGGTAAAATTCTCAAAAAAGGAGGCTATAATATGAGTATATCGTCCATAGACAGTAGTAGCATGGTGGGATTATTGAGCCAGTATTACTATCAGAGTCAAACTTCTAACAGCAAAACGAATAGTAGTAGCAGTACGTCAACTGTTGACAGTTTGAAAGGGGTAACATCTATCAATTCCGATGGTGACACTTTTCAAATGTCTGGGCTGACTCAGCTATCAACATCGGAAATGTATTGTAAAATGGACACCGACGGTGATGGTTCAGTAAGCAAGTCGGAATTTGTGGCATTACGTCCCAGTGATGTTACCGAGGAAATGGCAAATAATCTTTATAGCAGCTTCGATACAGACAGTTCAGGATCATTGTCAGAATCTGAATTTGAAACGGCCATGAACAATGCACTTTCTTTGAATACAGTTTCAGCAACCAGTACCAATAACAGTACTGCATCTACGCAAAGTATAAGTGCGGGTGGAGGCGGCACTGCTTCAGCCAGTAGTTCATGTCCTTTAGGCAATAGTACCTGCACAAGTTGTGGGCAGTGTGGTAAAACAACGCTAAGCAGCTCCAGTTCTAGTTCAACTCAGAATAATACAAATACCCAAACAAGTATGTCTACCAATTACCTTTCGTCTATTGCCATGAAGTCTTACGAAATGAATTCTGCATATTTATAGAAATTGTGCCGTTCCATCTTTTGGGGTGGGGCGGCTTTTTTAACCCTTGTAATAGTTGACTATTTTTTATTAGGTGGTGTCGACAATGGATAATGTAACCGATAAATTAAAATACAATTTGACGGAAGAAGAACTACGAGAGTTGTTATCTGATTTGCCCAATATTATTAGAGACTTGAACGACGAAAGTAACGACTCAGAAAAAACAGATAAATGATGTAATGTATCCCCGTTCTATTGCTCGTAAAGAACTGTACCACAGGTAACGGCGAAAAATGGCCGCGGATAATCGCCTTGTTATATGAGGTGATATTTAATGCCGAGAGAAGTATGCCTGCTGTTACGTGGAGAATTAAAAGTAATACATGAAAGTGTAATAGCAGCGGCTAAATCAGCCGCTGCATCCCTTGCAGATGTGGCACCGGCAAAAGCAATAGCAGCCGGTGCCCTTGCTTTTGCAACCGGCAGTCATGGGACGGCGCTCCTGGCGTTTGTGTGGCTGATCCTAATTGACTAGCTGACTAAATATTCTATTGATGAAAACGAATTCGCTGGGAAACTGATTCTGTATATGATTCTGGTGTCTGCCGCTGTGCATGTTGATGTCATGGTCGGTGGTGAAGGGGGATTTTTAAAAGCTACCTGGTACTATCTGGCGGCAACTGTAGATATAAGTATAGTAGAGAACCTTAGGGACGCCGCCGGGGTGCAGAGTCTTGATCCGTTACTGGCATTTATAAGAACGAGGTTGGGGGGGATTGAAATGATTAAAGGTATTGACGTATCTAAACACAATGGTGCAGTGGATTGGCCGGCTGTGGCGGCTGCCGGTATTGAATTTGCGATTATCCGCAGTTCTTATGGCAAAAATTCAAAAGACGAAATGTTTCAGCAAAATGTAGCCGGGGCAAAGGCTGCCGGTCTAAAAGTTGGTGCTTATCACTATTCCTATGCTTTGACTGTCGAAGACGCAATTCAGGAAGCTTCCAACTGCAGGGAAACTATTGCCGAGGCTGGTGTACTGCTTGAGCTGCCGGTATTCTTCGACATGGAGGATGCAGACGGATACAAAGAGCGCAGAGACTTTTCTTTTGATCCGGCAGAGATAACGGCCATGTGCAAAGCTTTTATCGACAATATTGACCTTGACTGCGGTGTGTATGCCTCCTGCTCCTGGCTAACCGATTACATTGACTGGCGCAGTCTGGGGTGCGCCGTATGGAATGCCCAATGGAGCCGCAATGACGATATTAAGGGCTATATGTGGCAGTACACAGACTCATTGGAGATTAACGGACAGACCTTTGATGGCAATATCAAGTATGAATAAGCAGAATGCGGCAGCGGTTTTCGTTACCGCTATATTTTGATAAAAATAGCGCCGAATTAACGGCGCTAAATGGTAAGGGAGTTGTGCGTTGAATACGTACACGAAACTTAAACCTAAATGAAAACGAGTATAGTTAATGACCTGGCGTGTGCCAGGTTTCTTTATATGTCGCAGATTAAGGCACGATCACATTAGTAGGCACTTTAGTATATTCACATATATATAGGAAGGAACATAAAATATATATATATAAACTAACCCTCTTATTTCGATAAATAAGAGGGTTAAGTTAAATACTTTATAATGTGTAATTTTTAGTTACCTGTTAGAAGAATGTTAGAAGTTTGCGTTTTATTATGCGATTTAAATACTTGTTAAGGCTTCGGGATGCCCTAAATTACGAGATAAACTGGTCGGGGCGACAGGATTCGAACCTGCGGCCTCTTGGTCCCGAACCAAGCGCGCTACCAAACTGCGCTACGCCCCGGCTCACATTTATAAAGTATACACATCGATAATCGCCTTGTCAACAGTAAAAGAAGAGTTTCCCAATGGACTTCAGAAATTGTAAATATGAGTCATTTGTCTTGCAGGGGATTTACTGGAAATGTCGAAATAAGTTTAATGAAAAATAGCAAAAGATGGAGGTATGTGTTTGAAAATAGTTCATAATATAGTGGTCACAGTTATATGCACATTTTTATTGCTATTAGGTTCTCATAGTCTAGCTTTTGCCTCCGGTCAAGATATGCCTGTGCTAAGGCAGGAAGTAAAGAATGAAGCCGTTTATGCTTTGCAGGAGGCGCTTAAGAGGCTTGGATTTTATCAATATGAGATTGATGGGAATTTCGGTATTTATACGAAAAACTCTGTTATCGAGTTCCAGCAAGCTGCAGGGATTGAGCCTGACGGTATTGTTGGGGAGGGAACATGGCAGGCGCTTCGAATTCATTTGGGTAATAGTGAATTAAGCCGCGGCAAAGCTGACAGAAGGAACGGAGAACAAATTGCCAGTTTTGCTCAGAGATATTTGGGTGTGACATATGTATGGGGAGGGGCAGGTGCGGGTGGATTTGATTGCTCTGGATTTATTTATTATGTTTATCGGCAATTTGGCATTTCTTTACCACGGGTAGCTGATGAACAATATAATATTGGGCGGAATATACCATTAGCTGATATTGAACCAGGTGATTTGGTTTTTTACAGTACGTACACTCCCGGGCCTTCACATGTTGGCATATATGTGGGAAACGGACATTTTATTCATGCTAGTTCAGGTGCGGGCCAGGTAACTTTAACAGCAATGTCAAAGCCCTACTATCAGGCAAGGTTTTTAGGAGCATTCCGTGTTGTCAGGTAACAAACAAAATAACCGGGGAGCCGGTTATTTTTGTTTGTCGGAGGATAAGCCGGGGATAATATAAAGACCGATATAAATTTTTTTTTGCAAAAAGTGCTACTGTTGTTTAAATGTGCTAAAATATTTATGTTAAACAGAAATTAGCCATCATTCGAGGTAGATATGCGGATTATAACCGGAATTGCCAAAGGCACCAAGCTTAAAACTCCGAAAGGTCTTGATGTACGTCCCACTGCTGACCGGGTAAAAGAGTCTATGTTTAGTATTCTGGCAAATCTAGTATTACCAGCTGGCAGACATGCGCTCATAGGGGCAAAAGTATTAGATTTGTTTGCCGGTACTGGAAATTTAGGACTAGAAGCACTAAGTCGGGGGGCGGCACATGCACTGTTTATTGACCATAGTCAGATAAGTCTTGCGGCCATAGACCAAAATATTAGCAATGCCAGGTTGGGAGATCTGGCGAAAGTCCAACGTGCAGACTCAATTAAAGCTCTTGACAGGTTAGCTCAGTCAGGGCAAACGTTCACTCTTATATTCTTAGATCCTCCTTATAACCAGGGGCTGGTAAATACTATACTATTAAAACTTGATGGTAGCAGCGTTTTAATAGAGGGAGGAATAATTGTTGTTGAACACTCTAAACATGAATCTTTTAATACGCAATGGCAAAATTTGCAGCTAATTCGGACAGAACGTTATGGAGAAACAATTGTGACTTTTTTTTTGCGACACGTGCGCGAGACTAATACTTTGGCAATAGGAGGCAATTAAGATGCGGATAGGGGTTTGTCCTGGAAGTTTTGATCCAGTTACCAACGGACACTTGGATATATTTTCACGGGCTAGTAAAATGTTTGATTTGCTCATTGTTGCTGTTTTTCATAACCCTAATAAAAAGCCGTTATTTACTATGGCAGAACGGGTTGAAATGTTAAACCTGGCGACTAAAGATATACCGAACATCAGGGTTGACAGTTTTTCCGGTTTGTTAAATGATTATGTGCGTCGTCAGGACAGCAGCTTTATTGTTCGCGGCCTAAGAGCCTTAAGTGATTTTGAATATGAATTTCAGCGAGCATTACTCATAAAAAAAATCGATCCGGTAATGGAAACAATTTTTATGATGACAAGTAGTGAATACTCCTTCATCAGTTCGAGCGGCATTAAAGAGTTAGCCAAGTTTGGCGGGCCGATTACCGGATTGGTGCCTGCATGTTTAGAGAATAGAATTATAAAAAGAATTCGCGAAAAAAACTAAACTTTGTTTAATGGGAGGGAGAAAGTCATGAGTATTGAAAAATTATTAGATGACATGGAAACTATGCTGGTTGAAGCAGCGCGTGTCCCATTTACCAACAAACGGGTGGTTGAGGAAGATGATCTGGCTAGGTTTCTTGACGAGTTTCGAGAACGGCTGCCAAAAGAGCTTGATGAGGCTAAACGGGTTATTTCTGACCGACAGCGAATATTGGACGAAGCACAAAGAGAAGCACATAATATTGTTGAGCAAGCTAAGCAATATGTGGTTAAACTAACAGATGAAAATGTAATTAATAAGCAAGCTCAGGAACAGGCAAATGAACTTGTTGCCCAGGCCCGCAAAACAGCGAAAGATTTGCAAATGGATGCTGTGGTATACGCTGACGAGGTATTTAAGCATGTTACGTCCCATTTGGAGAAAACATTGGATGTTGTTCGGCAGGGACACCGTGATTTGCAGCAAAATAAGAGCAATCAGGGCAAATAAAAAGGAGCTAAGCTCCTTATCTTTTTACATAGCAATATATGCCTCTGGCTAAGTGAACAGCAATTGACAGTACTAGCATGATGCTAAGTAATACCCCAATCTGATAACTGGTCTGTTCAATTCTGGTCAGCCATAATCCCCAGCTATTGGTCTGGGCTATACTCATAGATACAGGGATTACAAATAATTTAGTAATCGCTTGACCAGGCCCGAGCAGTTGTACGGTAATTATCGCGGCAAGTATGGCATGCAGCAGGCGACCTACCATATATGGTGTCATACGGATACCTGATTCGATAACAATACTGGCTACTTGTCCGTGGACGGAAAGACCGCTCCAGGCAATAATTGCGCTGGCAACAGCAACCTTTTGGCCCAGGGGGGACTCAGCCTGACTGGCGGCAAGGGTGCCCAGGTCGAGCTCGAAAAATCCACTTACCAGTGATGGAGCTAAGTTGGTACTGTAACCAATGAGGCTAAGAAGTGATGCAAATAGACCTGTCAGAATATCCGTAATACCAACAACTGTCATAATGCGAATAAAAACCGAGAATACAATGATAAAGCCGCCTATCAGCATAATGGTATTCATAGATGACTTAACCGCATCGCCGAGTAATTGTCCAGTTGAACGTTTATCCTCCTGCTTAGCGTTGTACAGGGCCCTAAAAGCACGAATAATGATATTACCATTTGCCGCGGGAGCATCTTTGGTGTAGCTATCACGATTTCGGCCATGGAACCTAAAGATAATTCCAACCAGGAAACTTGATAAGTAATGAGCTAAAGCAATCGTTGCTCCCAATTCGGGCATGCCAAACATGCCTACAGCTACCGCGCCGAACATAAATAGCGGATCAGCAGTATTCGTGAAAGACAGGAGCCGTTCGGCTTCCACCGCTGTGCACAGTTGATTTTTGCGAAATTTACAGGTTATTACAGCGTCCATCGGATAGCCGGATGCAAGCCCCATGGACATGGCGAAGGCGCCGACACCGGGCACATTAAATATAGGTCTCATTAGTGGTTCGAGCAAAACACCGATGAAGTGAACGACACCGATTCCCATAAGAATCTCCGATAAAATAAAAAAAGGCAGCAGGGCGGGAAAAACAACATTCCACCATAAATTTAATCCCATAATGGCTGAATCAAAAGCTTCTTTTGGATATGTTACCATAGCGACAGTTATAAATACCGTACAAAAGGCCATACAATATGCCAGTAGCCGAGAACGATAACGCCTGCCACTGCTCCAAATCCGCATATATAAATCTCCTCCTCCAAGCCGTGCGGTTTGATAATATATATATTGACAGGGCAGAGGTAATATAACTAAAATGCGGTTTCCGAATGTGACTAGTTTGTATTGGGGGGATAGCGGTGCGACCTAAAGTAGGTTTAGCCCTAGGTTCGGGAGGTTTGAGGGGAATCGCCCATATTGGGGTTCTCAAAGTGTTTGAAAAGCACAACATCCCTGTAGACTGTATTGCTGGCTGCAGCATTGGCAGTCTTATCGGGGCACTCTATGCTGTCGGGCTTGATGCAGAAACCATATTTAAATTGGCTAAGAATCTAAAAAAACGGCACTGGCTGGATTTTGTTATTCCTCAAATGGGGATTGTTTCGGGTGAACGGGCATTGGCCACTATTCGCCTGTTAACAAGGCAAAAGACCTTTGAAGAACTTGCACTGCCACTAGCTGTGGTGGCTACTGAATTAAACAGCGGGCAGGAAGTCGTTTTTACCCAAGGGGACGTGGCTAAAGCTGTTCGTGCCAGCATTTCCGTGCCTGGAGTTTTTATTCCTTTTGCCATCGACGAGAGGTTATTTGTTGATGGCGCTGTTCTAAATCCTACACCGATTGATACCGCCCGGAACATGGGCGCAGACATAGTCGTCGCTGTTGATTTGGCTCATGCAGGCACGGTAGGCAATATTAACAATATGTTCGATGTTATTATTCAGTCAATTGATATTATGGAACGAGAACTGTGCAAACACCGCCAGCAGCATTGTGACATCCTTATCCAACCTGATGTCGGCAGTATGTCGCCCAGTTCTTTTGACACAATGGATGAATGTGCTCTAGCAGGTGAGCTTGCTGCGGAAGCAGCCATACCTGAGATCAAAAAACTATTGACTAATCTGCAAAGTAGTGAGGCGAAGTCTGATAATCCTGACCGCCTGCTCTCGCTTGGCAGTTAGGGTATCCTAATACATACATGTTTGTTGCCGTAATATCACTTGCTAGCATGTCTTGCAAAAGCTCTAATTCATCATGCTGCTGTTGTTTGCTTGTAAGAAATTGGGATGTTTTTGTTATTACTGGTATTGTACTGTGTCTGTCAATCTCCCGTAATAACATTCGTCCGTTCTGATTAAATGCCAGTATGCGGGCATATAAGGGGCCCGACTGATCGAAGTGGGCTATCTTCGTTTTCGTTGTACCTAAGAGTGCGTGAATAATAATCCGCTGTAAGCGAGTCAGCGGATAACGCTTACTTTTGATAAGCGATAACAATTCATGAATTGTTGATGCTTTAAGGGCAGAATCACTTATTTTATTGTGGAGTCCTTCATTAACATCAGGCAATGCGGATAATTCATTTAGCCGCATACTCCTGAGTTTTGCCAAGATAATAGTACTGAAAGCATCAAAGGTTACAGGGGCACGACCTGCCGTAATTAGTGCATTAATCTGTTCCGCGTTAGCTGGAGGGAGTGATTGCCAGGCCATGCTGGCGGGGGATAACCTGTTGTTTTTTATAATTGCTGATCTGATGGCAGTAGCACTGGCAATACTCGAAGTAATATAGCTGTCGTGGTAATTAGATGAACGACGCTGTATTGGCAAGGGAATTAGCTGTGGGGCGTAAGAAGAAATTGCCCGTAAATATTCAATTGCTAAAATGTTATTAGGAGAATGGATTATTCCCGGGTCAATGCCTAAACTTTCGGATAGCGTCGTAGCTAAGCTGGCGGCATATGTCTGGCCGGTCTTCATTTTGAGACGTAAGGTATTGCCGATATCGCTTCTGGATAACGCTGTTGCTGCAGATGTAAGCAGAGATAAATCTGCGGATTCGGCGCCAAAACAAATATGGCTCACTACTCCCAGGCGGCTGAGAAGCTGAATACCGCCGGTTGCGAAATATTGGGCGCTGCGCACAGTAAAGACTGTGGGAAGCTCGATTACTAAATCAACGCCGGCTTTAACAGCCATAGCCGCCCGCGACCATTTGTCAATTATTGCGGGTTCGCCGCGCTGTAAAAAATTTCCGCTCATTACACCGATGGCGAATTTTGCACCTGAGATTCGCCTTGCCTCGGTTAGATGCCATAAGTGGCCGTTATGAAAAGGGTTGTACTCAACGATCATGCCTACTGTATTCATTACACTTCACCCATGTTTATTTTAC
>NZ_DATMXX010000188.1:0-6374 GCF_035561255.1 Sporomusa sp.
TTTCTTCTAACAAATATTCATTTGCATTAATAGCGGCATATTTCTTTATTCAAAAACATACGGCATATAGTAAAGTGTTCATTTGCGGATGAGCAGTATAGTAAAGGAGGGGGATACCATGGCGGTTATTACCAACACCTGTAACAATACCTGCAATAGCACTAGTTCCACCACTGACACTGACACCAACACCACTAACAGCACAACAACCAATACAAGCAGCAGTACCAGCACAACCAGCGATAATATTTCGATTATCAACACCTTATTAGCTGACATCAGCGCCGTAATCCCCAACTATTCCTCACTTGTTGCTTCATACCGGCTGCTGGTAGGCGCCGCCGAAGAAATTCAGCGTACCCCGGGCGTACCGTTTGAAATTTACGAACGCGCCGTAATCCGCTATGACCGGACCGGAACCCTGATCGACATGCTCAATGAGCTGTTATGCTGTAAGATAGCTTTCAGCACCGAGCTTTTAAGCATTACGTGCGCCCCCATTGATATAGTAAAACTTGTGACTAACTGCATTTCATCATCAGCCGATGACCAATGCGCCACCGCCGAACAGATCGTTGTGCTTGAAGCCCTCCGGCAAACACTGTTCAACCGCTGCAACAACACCTCCTGCTTTGGTCCACCGCCAGAGGGAATTACACCAGCCCCCCCGAAAGCCAAACCGCCGCAAACGAAACTGCCACCCGGAGATATTCAAAGTGATCTTGAAACAACGCAGGAGCTGGAAACAGAGGTTACCTCTATTTCCAAGACCATCCCGCGACCCAAAAGCCCTTTAACCCGCAAGCATATCTAGCCTTAACCAGCGATCTTGGCTGTCCTGGTAGTCCGCCAGCCTGCCATAAACCGGGCAAATGCCGCATAGATAACACTGGTAATAATCATAACCGGTACTGTCGACCCAATAGCTAAGTCCAAATTAATAAACTGGTAATACATAATAACACCGATTGCCCAAACAAGAACTGCGCCCCAGTTGACCAGCAAACCAGTGTCAACCTGCTGACGGCCTAAGAGGAAGTAGTCGGTCAGGAGTATCGCAAACAACGGGGCAAACACCGATCCAATGGCATATAAGAAGCTTTCATATTGCTCAATGTTAATGACAATCGCCAGTGCGGTTCCCACAAGGGTCATGGCCAGAGCCATTTTACGTTCACTGGCTTTAGGGATAAGGTTGGTACAGGATACCCCGGCAGAATACGCATCAAGAAAGGTTGTTGTCACTGTCGACAATACAACAATCCCCAGTGCCGCCAACCCAAGGTTAGCCGCCAGCATCATGGCTGCCGGATCCGAATCGCCGGTTACAATAGCTGCCCCCAAACCAATCAGGTACATCCAGCAACTGCCGGCAAAGTAGCCGATCCAACTGCCCCAGGCCCCCCCGGCAGTAGTTCGGGAAAAACGGGTATAATCGGCAATCAGGGGCAACCAGGAAAGCGGCATAATGACACTTAATTCCAGCGCCCCGCCAAAAGTCATCTCACCTGCCGGCACTTTGGTGAATAACTCACTATTATTGAATACTACACCGCTAAGAACAACAGTCAGCGCAAATAATAGCACAACAGCTGCTGAGTTAAGCTTTTTCAACCCGTCTTTACCGGCAGCTATCCACAAAAAAATGAGAGCACCGATAACCAGGTTCCACAAGATCAAATGATCAAAAGACCACACCATTTTGGTAATCTGATTGACTGACCGCCCCCCAGCGACAATCATAACGGCAGTCCAGCCAATGAGCTGCATTATATTTAAAATAGCAAACAGATAAGAGCCATAGCTGCCAAAAGAAATTCTCGTTGTCATGATCGCCGGCAGCTTGGTTTGACTACCAATCACGCCCCCCAGTACTAAAATTGTTGTACCTAAAAGATGTCCAAGCACAATGGCCGCTGCCCCTTTAGCAAACCCTAACGGCGCTAAAAGACCACCTGTAATAATTTCAGCAATTGATACTGCTGCGCCAAACCACAATAACATATAGTTCATGCTAGTCATCTAACAGCCCCGCCTTCTTATATAGGCTGTAAAAATGGTGAGTAGGCCCTACACCTTTACCAATGGACAACGAATGTTCAATCGCCACCGTTATATACTCTTTGGCCGCCGTTACCGCAGCTGCCACCGGTAAACCCCGGCCAATGTTGGCGGCAATGGCTGATGACAGCGTGCAGCCTGTACCATGAGTATTTTTTGTTTCAATCCGCCGTGACGGCAAATAAGCAAACCTTTCCCCGTCAAACAAAATATCAGTCGAATCGCCGTTTAGATGACCGCCCTTCATCAGCACAAACCTTGGGCCTAACCTAAAGATCGCCCGTGCTGCGGTTTCCATGTCGGTAAGGGTAGTAATATCCAGCCCGGTAATGACCTCAGCCTCTGGAATGTTAGGGGTCACAATGGCTGCGAGCGGCAATAACTGCTCAACAAGCGTAACCTCGGCTGCCGGATTCAACAGGTGGTACCCACTCTTGGATACCATAACCGGGTCAACGACAATATTTTTAACCCTGTATTCTTTTAGCTTAGCCGCAATCACTTTGATAGTTTCGACTTGAGACACCATACCAATTTTAACGGCAGCCACCTCAATATCATCAAAAATAGCTTCGATCTGTTTGGCAATTACCGCTGGCGTAACATCCTGCACAGCAAATACCCCCTGGGTATTTTGCGCAGTGATCGCTGTAATGACGCTCATACCAAACACCCCATGCGCGGAGAACGTTTTGAGGTCGGCTTGAATGCCGGCACCGCCGCTACAGTCTGAACCAGCAATTGTTAATACATTTTTCATATCCTCACCTCACGATAAAAATAGGCACAAGTATCTCCGTATAGGAATACTTGTGCCTTCAGTACTGATGACAACAGTTAGCTTCCCTACGCTGGTATTATCCAGAATCAGGTTCAAGGGTCAAAGATATCAAAGGATCCTTATCTCAGCTGGCCTATCCAGCCCCCCTAGCCTAAACTTTTAAATTAATTGAATTTTAACATATTTTTCCTTAGAAGGCAAGTTGGAAGAGGTTTTAATTATTTAAAACTTCTTCTCCTTCTTTTACAAACAGTGTCAGAATAAAGCCAATGACCGGCAAAACGGCTAAAATATCAAATACAATTGGCAGTGCCCAGATATCAGCCACCCGCCCTAAAGCAAGAACCCCCATCGAGCCTAAACCGACGCTAAAGCCAAGTGTTAGTCCTGACGCCATCCCTACATTGCGGGGCATCATGCGCTGGGTAAGTACCAAGCAGCCGGCAAAAGCCGCTGAGAGCAAAGCGCTGGCCACAGCCAACAAAGCAAAAACCACAGACCCTGAACTGATATTAAAAAGTGCTAACAGTACACTAATGGGCAGAATTGAATAAAGCATCACCTGCTTGCTGCCATACTTATCACTCAGTACACCGCCAGCCAGCGTCCCGGCTGCCCCGCCTGCCAGAAACGTTGTAAGCAGCCAACTGGCATACACCGGATCGCCATTTAGATGCGATACATAATAAAGCGGAATAAACGCCCCAATACTGGCACTTACAGTAGCTCTAACCAAAGTAACACCCAACAGGGCCATTAACGGCAGCGAGATCATCCCGACAAGATTTCCTAATGCCTGCGCCGGTTTACCGATAGCCGAAGGCAGGCGTGCGGCCAACCGGTATAATGGCCACCCAATGATTAGATAAGGGATAATATATGACCCTAACAGTGCGTCAGAACCAGTAGCTAATAGCAGACCCATGATGAGTGAGCCCCCGGCAAACCCGGCGTTTCCCCCTACCACAAACATGCTAACGCCCTTCCCCTTAGCTTCACCACTTAGACGATTGACCATTTTAGCCCCCTCCGGGTGGAACGCGGCAATCCCCAAACCTGTCAAGGCTGTTGAGAAGACGAGCAGCCAGTAACTTGTCAACAGTAGAGAAGCCAGCATTCCCAGACCGGAAATCAGGCAACCTGCCGCCATCAGCCAAGGTCGCGGGGTACGGTCACTTAAGTAACCGAACACAGGCTGAATTACTGAAGAGGCAAGATTTTGTGTTAAGGCAATAAGACTCACCTGAGTATAACTTAAGCCGAATTTGGCTTTAAAATAAGGTAACGCTACTAATAACGCCCCCTGGGAGAAGTCAGTAACCATGTGGGCAGCCGCCACTAGTAATACTGCTGTAGGTACTGTTTTAAACAAATTCACCCCTCAAAACACTCCTTTATTGCCAGTTATAAATATAGATGTACGACATGATATATTACTACTGCGTTCCGAATGAGAATCTGTTTAGATTGCAGATAATTTATTTAAAAATTCTGCCGGCGGCAGTGGCCGGCTAATCAGATAGCCTTGAATGATATCGCATTTTTCTTGTGCAAGATAAGACAATTGTCGCTCAGTCTCCACGCCTTCAGCCACCACAGTCAGGCCTATTTGATGGGCCAGATCAATAATACTACCGGTAATGGCCGCATCAATACCACCCGCGCCAATGTCATCAACAAAGGCCTTATCCATCTTTAAAACGGTAATAGGCAGTCTTTTTAAATAAGTCAACGATGAATAGCCGCTGCCAAAATCATCTAGCGCAATTCGGACACCCATACGTCTTAACTCGACTAGTTTACGGACATTATCCTCAAAACGTTCCATCAAGACACTCTCCGTAATCTCGATCTCCAGATGTTCCGGAGGCAACCCGGTCTCTGCCAGTACCCCGGCTACCATATCTACAAAATCATCTTGTATCAGTTGAACAACTGATACATTTACTGACGCGCTCAGCCTGGTTTGATTTTTTACAAAAATATCCTGGCTAAATAAACAGGCCGTCTTGAGCACCCATTTGCCAATCCCCACAATCAAACCGGTTTCTTCGGCTAATGGAATAAACTTAATCGGCGGCACCCTGCCACACTCAGGACTTTCCCATCTGAGCAGGGCCTCAAAACTCTCAATCCGGCCGTTACTCACATGATACTGGGGCTGATAATGCAGCCGCAGTTCTTGATTAACAAGAGCCTGCCGCAAACTCTCCTCCATGCGGGTCTTTTCAGCAACAGCCTCATACATTAACTGATCAAAGAATTTATAGGTACGTCTACCGGATTTTTTGGCAGAGTACATTGCCGTATCAGCATTTCTGAGCAACTCATCAACACTTGTGCCATCCTCTGGATATATTGCTATGCCAGCACTTGCCGTTGCATAGAAACGCCGGTTATTTATAGAAAAAGGCTGCTCAAACACCTTCATTAACCTGTCGGCAAACATGATAATATCAGCCTGCGCCTCCCTGCCGTGCAAAAAAACAATCAGCTCATCGCCACCTAATCTGGCCACAACATCGCTTTCTGCCACCAGTGTTAACAACCTGCCACCAATCTCAATCAGCAGCTTATCTCCCCAGGAATGGCCATATGTATCATTAATAACCTTGAAATTATCAATATCAATAAAAACAAGCGCACCTTTACTTCCGTCAAGTACGCTTACGGCTAAGGCCTTACCAACATTTTCAGTTAGCAGCGTCCGGTTCGGCAAACCAGTAAGAGAATCATAATATGCCATTTGCCTGATTCTTTGTTCCTTCAGCTTGCTGTCGGTAATATTGGTAAGTGAGCCGGCAATACGGGTCGCACGGCCTTCATAATCAAATAATGCCTGACCTCGTGCCAGAACCCATTTATATTCACCACAGGCCGCTTGTATCCGGTACTCAGAAGAATAATACGGCGTTTTACCTGTAAGATATTCTTCTAACTTTACCATTGCTTCAGCAGCATCATCCGGATGGAGACGGGCTTGCCATTTTTCCTGTATATTTACCGCCTTGCCGGAATAACCGATAATCTCATGGCAGCGTTCTGACATAATCCCGGTACCGCTAATGAGATCAATATCCCACAACCCATCATTAGAGCCCTCGGCAACAAGCCGGTACATCTCTTCATTTTGCCTGATCTTTTCCTCATTAAGATAGAGCTCATTAAAATTTTGCCGCAATTCCTCTTCCTGGGCAGCGAGCTCTTCATGAACACCGGTCATTGCTTCATTCTGCTGCTGCAATAATCGTTCCGTCTTACGGCGCTGATTGATATTGACCAAAAGATAAATCACTGCTACGACAAGGAAAAAGATGATCGTAATTATCCCAGTAAAAGAAAACGTCTTATGGCTAAGGACACTTTCAGATAACGCCGCATGCGCCAGCCCAGGATGAATTAAGACCAATGTCTGGCAGGCGAAGCTAGCTACCAATATCCGGATTAGCAACTTACAAAACATCGTGCACCCGCTTCCCATAATATCGTGCACTGAAAGTGTCGATATCTCTTTACCTAGATACCATTATAC
>NZ_DATMXX010000189.1:0-6704 GCF_035561255.1 Sporomusa sp.
GAGTTACAGTATAACAATTATTACTAATTTTGGAGACTTAAATCCTAATTTTAACGCAGGTCAACATTACTCTAATTTGGAAGACGTTATAAGAGATTTAGGATTTGATCCTGCGCAGATTAACTATACGGAAGTATGACTATACTTCCTTGAATTGAGGCATTTCTAAAATCGGAAACTTACGACTTTGATAGTGCTGCAGCCATCTGGCGTAATACCGCTAGAAGGCTGCTTTTATTATGCTGATTTGCATTCTGAGTATCGTGAAAGCCATGGAGGACCATAAAGATGAACTTATATTAATTCTGGCAGGTTATCAGAAAGAAATGGAAAAATTTCTCCAAACCAATCCTGGTTTACGCTCACGATTCCCAATACATATTGATTTTCCTGATTATAATAAGGAAGAGCTGTTACAAATTTCTGAGCAACTTTGTGCCAAACGCCAATATCAGTTAAATAGTCAGGCCAAGATAGCGCTGTTGAGCTTGCTAAACCCTCCTGCGAATTCCAGTGATGATAATTTTGGTAATGCCCGTACAGTGCGGAATATTATCGAGAAGGCTATCAGGCGGCAGGCCGTCCGTCTAATCCGCAAGCATTCTACAACTAGGGAGGAATTGATGGTTATAGAACCGTGTGACTTAACGGGGGTGGAGTAATGCGGGAGTGTGTAATTATTGGGCGTCCTAATTCTGGTAAAACCTTGTTTGCTCTTAATTTTGCTAAATATTTAGGTGCAAAAAACATTGATGTAACCTTTAGAACTTTTGACGGGTTAATGACTTGCCGACATTTCCCGCTTGAAGAAGCAAAAAGACAATTATGTGGAATAGATTTACATAAAACCCGTTCATTACAGTCAATAGTTTTAAACATAGCAGTTGGAAAAACGGCAGTTAATTTTAAGCTTACTGATACCTGTGGTGTAAGTGAGCAAATACATGCCGACGAAGGAATCCGAAAAGGGATGGCGCAGACTATCGGGCTGTTACGGTCAGCGGATTTTATATTGCATTTAATCGACCTAACTAATGTCAAGAAAGATCACGCAGCTAATCAAGCCAGTATTGATTATGAGTTTTATAATTATGGTATAGCTCGTAATGCCTATATATTATTGGGTAATAAAATTGATCTTGGATCAGCCAAAGAAAATTTGCCGCGACTGGCATCTGAATTTCCCAAGGCAACGGTTATTCCTATTTCAGCCTTATATAACCAGGGCTTTAGAGAGGTGAAGGCTTATGTGGCAAGAAATATTTAATTTTTTATCCACAGCTGCGGCAGTAGCTTGTTGTTCGGCTGCTGTTAAATTAGCCGATGATTATTTAGATAGAGAGTTTGATGCTATAGCCGGGAAAACTAACTGGGCTGAAATTTTAGGTCAGGGAACTATGCTCTATGCAATGTTTTTGCTGGCATTGGCAGCCGGCATTAACACCACGTTAAGTTTGTCCTTATTTTTGGCCAGCTATGTTGTTGGCATGTTTAACAGTATGCGTGAAAAATTTCCGAGCAGGTTAAACGGATTCCAGGAGTCGTTGCTTGCTCTTACTGCCGGTATTGTGTTATTTGGCTGGAATGCTATGTTTTTCTCTTTTAGTTTTGTATTGGCAGTCCAATTATTCGATGATTATCTGGATGCGCATAGTGACCATATAGCGGGGCAGCGCAATATGGCTAACCGCTTTGGTGGTTTAGAGTGCCTGGTTATGGGCGTAATCTGTATAGTGGCGGCCTGGGGCATTAATGAAGAGCTGTTATTTCCTGTAGTCTTTGGGAGTACACTGATTTATCTGGGCTCGATGGGCTATGAACGGGTGCGGCCATGATAGTATACATTGTTTTAAGTATGCTGTTTGCGTTCTTGTTAGGTTATATTTGGGGAAAACGCCGGGGCTGGGAGACAGGCTATTTGGAAGCAGAAGCGGTTGTGCCGCTCAATCTGCGTCAACAATCACTAGAACAGGGGAAATGCGTAATTTGTGAGGAATATTGGCTGCAGACAATGACGGCGGAAAAAAATGTGCAATATGAAAAGGAATAGTGAAATTACTATGCGGTCTCGCTACTGTAGTGGGGAGCAACGCCGGAAGCTCACGTATTTGGTAGCTTTCCCCAAATTTGCAGTAAAATAGCAGATTGATTTTTGCTTCCAGGAACATGTTAATTACAGTATAAATGAGAGGCAGCTTTGCTGGCGTCATATATTTGTTTGGTAAACCAGCATTGTCAAGAATTTGATAAACAAGATAGCGGGCAGTCCGCGCTGAAGATGCATTAACGGAATTGTACGAGTGATTCGCCGGTTCTAGTGCTTTCTTTGCAGTTGGGTTTATTTTGGGCGGCGATACTATCCCGGTTTTATTGCTAGGAGTATATTTATATATGTTTTTTTGGTAAAATAGTATTATCGTGGTGTCTTGAGCGAATGGCTTATGGCAGGAAAGTGTTGACTAATTCTAGTGGCTGATCAACCGTGATTACAATATGTTTATGGATGATGGAATACAAAGAGGTGATGAGGATGTCCAAAGTTGCTGAGCAAGAGTCCTGTGTTGCTATCATTATGAGTGAAATAATTGCTAAAATGAAAGATTTGTTTGGCGATTCCCTGCGCCAGGTCATACTCTTTGGCTCTTACGCCCGTGGCGAGCAAGATGAGTATTCAGATATGGATATTATGGTGCTTGTGGATATCGACGATAACGAGCTGAAGAAATATAATAACGGGATAGCAGAACTTATGACCGATATTTCAATTAAATATGGAGTTCTTCCTTCCATTATTGATAAGAACTGTTCCATATTTGCCGTTTTACCGGAACGTTAAAACGGAGGGGATAGAGTTTTATGCAAGCTGAAATGTTAGAATTAGCTAAGTATAGACTAAATAAGGCTGAAGAGTGTCTGGCCGACTCCCAGGACGCTTACGAAAAAGACCGTTTAGCAAATTCCATTAATCGATCATATTACGCTATGTTCCATGCGACTAGAGCGTTATTAGCCTTGGACAGCTTTGACTCTAAGCGATACTCTGCTATAATAGGTTGCTTCAATCAGCATTACATTGCTACCGGCAAGATTGACACAACCTATTATCAGATGTTGTCTAATGCCTTTAGAGTGAGAAATAAGACGGACTATGATGATTTCTACGTTGTGAGCCGGGATGAAGCCCAGCAGCAGCTAGAAAATGCGATTAGCTTTATTGCAATGCTAAAGTTAAAGATCACCCAACTTGGAAAGATTTAACTAAAGCAGCCTTCCGGCGTTATACCGCCAGATAGCTGCTTTTATTAATGCTGATTTGCATCCTGAGCGTATCTGGGCTTAATGAGCTACCGACCGGGTGCGAACATGATCTATATTGCTTTAGGAATGATGTTTTCTTATTAGGTTATATTCTTGGTAAACGCCAGGGATGGGCGACAGGTTGCTCCGAAACAGAAGCGGTTATGCCGCTAAAGTTGCGGCAACAATCATTGGAGCACGGAAAATGTGTGATTTGTGAGGAATACTGGATAAAGATGACGATTGATGAAAAAAATAGCAGGGATTTGGAGACTTTATAACAAAAATATTGTAAAGTATCTAATAATAGCTTAAAGTTAGGGGTGTTTCATAATTGCCTGAGATATATGGAGAAACGACCGGCATTAAAAAGAACGTTTTGGATAGTTTGGAACAATTATATGAGTTCACAGTTCCTTTTAGCCAGACAATTACCAGTGAACTTGCTGAGAGGATGGCTTCTATAACAGAGCTGTTAAACAGGGAAGTTGCCGTTTATATTAACCGCCGGGGCAGTGTTGTTCAGGTAGCTGTTGGCGACACCAAGACGGTGTCGCTGCCAGAAACTGATGGCAGGCGAGCTCTTAACCGTCTAAGTGGTATTAGATGCATCCATACCCATCCAGGAGGGGACAGCCGGTTAAGCAATGTGGACTTGTCATCTCTTAAAGCCATGCGATTCGACATTATGACTGCGATTGGTGTTAGGGAGGGTATCCAGGAAATTAGCTTTGGTTTTATTTCAGGGCATACAACTGACAGTTATGACGCAGGGACAGTCGGTCCACTGTCTTTAACAGAGTTTGCACAGCTTGATTTGGGTTATCTGACGAACCAGATTGAACGCCAACTGGAAAGTAAAGATGTAATATCTAATATGGCCCAATCTGAAAAAGCACTATTAGTTGGCGTTGAACGTCAAGGTGGCTGGGATGTTGATGATTCCCTCAGTGAATTAGCACAATTAGCCGAAACTGCGGGGGCTGAAGTTGTAGGTTCAGTCTGGCAGAAGCGAAGCCGTCTTGATTCAACATATTTTATTGGACGGGGCAAGGTTCAGGAAATTAGCATTATCCGCCAAGAGATAAATGCTAATATCATTATTTTTGATGACGAACTTTCACCTGCTCAGCAGCGGAACCTAGAGCAGACGCTGGGGATTAAAGTCATTGACAGACCGGCGCTAATATTAGATATATTTGCACAACGGGCACGTTCGCATGAGGGGAAGTTGCAGGTTGAATTAGCTCAGTTAAAATACAATCTTCCCCGCTTGGGCGGGCAAGGACTGGTATTGTCACGTTTAGGGGGCGGTATAGGTACAAGAGGCCCTGGAGAAACAAAACTTGAGGTTGACCGGCGGCGGATACGTTCAAGAATTAATGATATCGAACAAGAGATCGAGAATCTAAAAAAGCATCGGAATTTGCATCGTGAACGTCGCCAGGCGGCGAGAATACCAACAACGGCACTAGTGGGTTATACCAATGCCGGAAAATCCACTTTGCTGAATAAGTTGACCGACGCGGGGGTGCTGGCTGAGGACAAGTTGTTTGCGACCTTGGATCCTACTACCCGGCGAACTAAGCTGGCTAGTGGTAAGGAATTTTTGTTAACAGATACAGTTGGCTTTATTCAGAAGTTGCCACATCAGTTAATTGCCGCATTTCGCGGTACACTGGAGGAAGTTGTTCAGGCTGATTTATTACTTCATGTTATTGATGTCAGTCACCCTCAATATGAGCAGCAAAGCAATGCGGTATACCAGGTGCTCCGGGAGTTGGGGGCAGATACCAAGCCTGTTATAACCGTATTTAATAAGATGGACAAAATAGATAGTCAGCATGTTATGGAGCGTATACTCCGGGAACCAGGCAATATTGCCGTGTCTGCGTCTACAGGGACAAACCTGGATAAATTGCTCAGCATGATCGAAGATAATTTTAAAGCAATTCTGGTAGATACCCTGTTATTAGTACCTTATGACGATAGTGGTCTTGTATCCAAGTTATATGATATTGCTTCAGTAAATTCAATTGAGTATAAGCCGGAGGGGATTAGTATTTCAGTGTCATTAACGCCGGAGCAATTTGAACGTTATAAAAATTATGTACCAGGAGATGAATGATAGATGAATCTATTCCCTGAAAATATTACAACTCTGAAAGGTAAAGCTCTTAAACAGGCTTTACCATTGTTTGCAGCTATCGACGACATATCAGAACAGAATACTGCCAGGGTGCTTAAGGCGTTTCGTGACCATCAAGTCTCTGAATACCTCTTTCGCACAACTACTGGCTATGGGTATGGCGATAGTGGGAGAGAACGTCTGGACGTCGTATGGGCTGAATTGTGCGGAGCGGAAAAGGCGTTAGTACGGACCCAGTTTGTATCTGGAACTCATGCCTTAGCCTGCGTATTATTCGGGTTGTTGCGCCCCGGAGATGAATTGTTAGCAGTTACCGGAGCACCATATGACACCATGCAAACTGTTATTGGCCACGCTGTACAAACTCCAGGTTCATTAACAGAGTGTGGTATTAGTTATCAAGAGATACCCATGATAGACAGTGGCGTAGATATCGGTGCGATAGGCAAATATATTGGCAATAATACCAAAGTTGCGCTTATTCAGCGTTCACGGGGCTATAGCCTGCGTAAGCCGTTAAGTGTTGAAGCAATCAGGGCGGTATGTGCTGAGATTAAGAAACATAAGCCTGATTGTATTTGTTTTATTGATAACTGTTACGGTGAATTTGTGGAGATCGTTGAGCCGACACATGTTGGTGCCGACATAATGGCTGGATCACTTATTAAAAATCCGGGGGGAGGTTTAGCACCTTCCGGAGGATATATTGCTGGTAAAGCGGCATTGGTTGATATGGCCGCACGGCGGTTAACAGCCCCGGGATTAGGGGGCGAACTGGGGGCAACACTTGCTGATATCCGTTTATTTTATCAAGGGTTGTTTTTAGCACCACATGTTGTAAACCAGTCTTTAAAAGGAGCAATATTTGCAGGGCTATTATTTAGTTTATTAGGATATAAGACTTTGCCACAACCTGATGAATTACGCAGCGATATTATTCAAGCTATTGAATTAGGATCGCCAGAGAAAATGATTGCATTTTGTCAAGGCTTGCAACAATATTCCCCGGTAGATGCGCATGTTCGGCCTGTACCTGGCTCAGTGCCGGGATATACTGACCAAGTCATTATGGCAGGTGGGACTTTTATTCAGGGATCATCAATAGAGCTAAGTGCCGACGGGCCTTTGCGCTCACCCTATATCGTATATCTGCAAGGTGGATTAACATTTGAACATGCTTTGTTAGGGATATTAGGAGCAGCTAGTGCTGTTGCTAGAGTATAATACTTTCTTTACATATTTCTTCATTACAGCTGTC
>NZ_DATMXX010000190.1:0-3749 GCF_035561255.1 Sporomusa sp.
TTATAGTAGTATTTGATTCTGAGTGACCCAAAGATTATGTCAATAGAGAATTTTCACTTGGATGGAGAATGCTCTAAAATAGAAAGATAAGGCAATAAGAGTTTTGTCGACTCTGCTGAAGGCTTGAACAACCCGGTCTCCCAAAACCGTATGTTTCTTTCATTAATTTCAAGCTTTTTTGCAAATTCTCTTTTGGTTAGTCCGTGGTATAACCGGCATTTGTGTATACGCTCAGCCAAAGTGTGTGCAGGTAATTCCTCAAAGCATCCCAACCACTATAAATACAAATTACTGATTAATCCCTCCAAGGTGTCGTACGATAACTGATGCCGATTGATGGCATTGGATATGGCGCATGATTCATTACTCCTCATAAATCATTTTCTTTGTCATACCACCATCAACAACAAATGATTGACCAGTGATAAAAGCAGACTCGCGAGACACAAGAAATGCTGTTAGATTAGCTATATCTTCCGGAATTCCAACCCTGCCGGCTGGATGTTGCAAATGATCTTTTGCCTGTAATAGGCCAGCATTGCCGACATCAATCCATCCTGGGCAGATGGCGTTAACCCGTATGGTAGGGCCTAGTGAATTTGCCAATGCGTGGGTGAGACCCAGGAGACCGGCTTTAGCGGTAGAGTAAGCCTCATTATGCGGCTCACTCATTATCGCACGGGTTGATGATATATTGACAATTGCCGCGTTTGGTGACTTTCGCAGAAGTGGTGCGCCATATTTGGCAAATAAGAATGCCGAGCGGAGATTAACATCAATTACCCGGTCAAATTCACTGATTTCCATTTCATCTATTGGCTTAAAAAAAGATATTCCTGCATTATTTATAATCCAGTCAAGGCGCTGGTATTTAGTTTTCACCATATAAAACACGGCGTTTATGTCATCAGCCAGCCCAACATCAACTTTGTAAAATAAAGCTGACAAACCATCGGCGATCATATTATTTACAGTACTGTTGCCGACCGGTTCATTGATATCGGCTATAATAATCGTGGCACCTTGCTGTGCGAGTTTGTAGGCAATTGCTTTGCCTATGCCTTGGGCAGCTCCTGTCACAATAGCTACAGGTTTATATGTAACATTCATCATGTTTACCTCACTAACATCTTATCATATAATCTAGAATTTTATAATGAATATAACAGTATCTTTGTCAAGAATTAAGTTCCACTCCAAATATGCATATCCAAGGATTAACTATCCTTTCGCTAGCAACAATCCTACACCCGTTTTTCATTTGATATAAAGGTGATTATCCTATGTATTTCCAGTTTATCTCCAAGTTTAATGCGTTTGCAAGAAAAACTTAAGTAATAAGAAATAGCTAGTTATCCACCTCTGTAAGGCAAATACGAGAGTAATTATCAATACGCTATGAGCAGGATATTGGATATGTAATAAAGAATATAATCCATAAAATAGTAGGTGAGCATTTTGATTGTTACCGATCTATTTTTGCTAGGTAAAACGAGACCAATTGTGATAAGTGTTGGTCACCGAGGAGAGGATAGAGTGACTGAGCCGGAGCGTGATAAATTGTCAAAAGCAGTTGCTCTCACCTATGATGAACATGAGAATAATGCGCCAAGAGTTGTAGCAAAAGGAACTGGTGTTGTTGCTGGAGAAATTTTAAGTTCGGCTAAAGAACATGGGATTCCTATCTATCAGAATAAAACGCTTACAGGTATGCTGATGGCTGTTGAGTTAGATCGTGAAGTACCACCAGAGTTATATCAAGCGGTGGCCGAGGTTTTGGCTTATATTTACCGTTTGGACCAGAGATTAGGGAAAAAGTCTGAATAATTGGTTGCGGAGGAGACTATGAACCATATTGGCATTGGTAATATAGGGGAACAGTCTGCTGCAATCTATTTAAGTAAATTGGGTTATAAAATTATCGCAACAAAATATCGTGCCAAAACTGGCGAGATAGATATTATTGCACAGGATAAAGAATATCTAGTTTTTGTTGAAGTAAAGACCAGACGCTCAACTATCTACGGGTTTCCTGCTGAGGCAGTTAATTTTAGGAAACAGAAAAAAATAATAAATACTGCATTGTGTTTTTTAAATCATCGTGGGCTTAATGATATGGCCTGCCGATTTGACATTCTGGAGATATATTTATTAAAGGGAACAGTTCGTTGTAATCATATTATAAATGCGTTTGGCAGCTAAGCCGTTGCGGGGGTAAGCCGTGTTTGCACAGACTTATGGCTCAACTACATTAGGATTAAATGGTGTTTTAATAACAGTTGAAGTTGATATTGCAAACGGCATTCCCGGCCTTGATATAGTGGGATTGCCTGATACTGCAGTGCGTGAGTCGCGGGAACGAGTAAGAGCGGCTATTAAAAACAGCGGATTTGAGTTTCCTGCACGCCGAATTACGGTAAATTTAGCGCCTGCAGATATTAAAAAAGACAGTTCTGGTCTTGATTTACCGATAGCTGTAGGCATATTGGCAGCAAGCGGTCAGGTAAATCCAATGAGTTGCCGCTGTCAGGTATTTGCTGGCGAACTTTCTTTAGAAGGCAGGTTGCGGGGCATATCAGGGATATTGTCAATTGCCGCTAACTGCCGGGGTTACAATATATCGGAAATGATTGTGGCCAGGGAAAATGCTCAGGAAGCATTACTCTCTGGCGAAGTAACAGTCTATGCGCCGGAGACATTGTCTGAGGTTGCTTTGCATCTTACTGGTAAGAAATTACTTATTCCAATAGTTCCTGATCTGCCGGAAAACCAATCCAGTGAGTTAGTGCTGGATTTTGCAGATGTGCAAGGTCAGATTGTTGCCAAAAGGGCTCTTGAGATTGCTGCTGCTGGCTTTCACAATGTAATGATGGTTGGGCCGCCAGGTTCAGGTAAGACAATGCTTGCCAGGCGTATCCCATCAATTTTGCCTAATATGACGCCTCAGGAAGCGCTTGAAGTAACCAAAATTTATAGTGTCGCCGGATTACTTAAAAATAATGTTGGTTTAGTTACTGGCAGGCCATTTCGCAGTCCGCATCATACTGTATCAACTGCTGGGATGATCGGTGGTGGAAGTACACCAAGACCGGGTGAAGTTACGTTAAGCCATAATGGAGTGCTGTTTTTGGATGAGTTGCCTGAGTTTCCCCGGACTGTACTGGAGGTGCTGCGTCAGCCGCTTGAAGACGGGGAGGTTACTATTTCACGGGTTAATGCTACCTTATCATTCCCTGCTAAGCTGATGCTGATAACCGCTTTGAATCCGTGTCCGTGTGGCTTTTGCTCAGATCCGACCCGGGATTGCTTGTGTACTCCCGGTGATATACGTCGTTATCAGAAAAGAATTTCCGGGCCACTTTTGGATCGGCTTGATATAACAATTCATGTGCCACGTCTTGAGTATAGTGATTTAGTAAAAGACATGCCGCAAGAATCGTCTGCTACTATTCGCCAGCGGGTAGAAGCGGCTAGAATGATTCAACATCAGCGCCTCCAAAAATTTGGATTCTATGCCAACGCGCAAATGCAGCATAAACATATTAAAAGTTTATGTCATCTCACATCTGAAGCTGTAAGTCTGCTCAAACAGGCTTTTAGTAGAATGAATCTGAGCGCTCGTGGTTATGACCGGATAATCAAAGTGGCTCAAACAATTGCTGATTTAAGTGGCTCGGTATCAATTGAGGGAAGACATATTGCGGAAGCCGTTCAATTCCGCAATGAATTTCAAAATATTTCCAGGAAAT
>NZ_DATMXX010000191.1:0-7958 GCF_035561255.1 Sporomusa sp.
GGATAAGCAAGCGTTGCCGGGAAGCGGGTGCTATTATTTTGCTAAATTAGGAGGGTTTTACAATGAGAAAATTTAGTTTATGCCTGATTATTACTTTGATATTTACGGTATTTGCGGTTGGTTGCGGATCACAAACCACAAAAGTTGAAGAGCCTAAAAAACAGACCTTACTGGATACTATAAAAAAGCGCGGAACGATAAAGGTCGGAACTGAGGGGACCTATCCGCCGTTCACCTTCAAAAATGAAAAAGGTGAATTGGAAGGTTTTGATGTTGAGATCATCAATGAAGTGGCAAAGCGGCTAGGTGTCAAGGCTGAATTTGTACCTACCGAATGGAAAGCAATGTTTGCAGGTCTCGATTCGGAGCGATTTGATGTTATTGCGAATCAGGTAGGTATTAATGAAAAAAGACTGGAAAAATACGATTTCTCAGTTCCCTATACTGTTTCTGGTGCTCAAGTCATCGTAAATAAAGACACTACAGATATAAATAGTGTAGAAGAGATCAAGGGGCGTAAAGTTGGCGTAACGCAGGGAAGTAATTGGGAAGAACTTGCCAAGAAATCCGGGGCTAACGTTCAGTATTATAAAGGGGCAAACGAAATTTTTGCAGATCTGGGAGCTAAGCGTATCGAGGCAGCCTTGAATGACCGGCTGTTTGTCTCTGAGTATCTTCTGAAGAATCCTAATCAGAATCTTAAAGTGACAGGCAAAACCTTCAATGTAGAACAGTCGGGGCTTGCATTCCGTAAAGGGTCTCCCGAGCTTATCGAAGCGGTGAATAAGGCGCTTAAGGAAATACAGGCAGATGGTACTTATCTAAAGATATCGAAAAAGTGGTTTGGGGAAGATGTTAGTAAGTAGAGAATGGGGTATTGTCATTGACTCCCTGCCTGTTTTAGGGCAGGGAGCCTTGGTTACTATTTATTTAAGTCTGGCAGCAATGGTAGGCGCAGTCTTGCTCGGGCTGTTAGTCGCATTAATGAGAATATCTAAGGTTAAGATATTCGAACAAACCGCCAGAGTTTATGTATCATTTTTCCGCGGAACGCCCCTGCTTGTTCAACTATTAATATTATATTTCGGGTTAACCTCTTTTCATATTGTGCTTGATCCCTTTGCTGCAGCACTTATTGGCCTGATTTTACATTTCGGGGCATATATCTCGGAAATTTTCCGGGCGACTATTCTGTCCATCAGCCGGGGGCAGTGGGAGGCCGCTCTGTCCCTTGGTATGACTAACTCACAAGTACTGGGAAGAATCGTTTTGCCCCAGGCTACCCGCATATCCATTCCACCGTTATGGAATTGCCTTATTGATATTTTAAAATCATCATCTTTGTCCTCTGTCGTTACTGTACCGGAATTAACTCGCCAGGTAGAGGAGCAGAGCGCGGCCCAGTTTGTTTTTATGCCGTATTTTATTACCTTAGCGGTGTTTTACTGGGTAATGGTTGCTGCTATGGGGTGGGTTCAGGAATGGCTGGAGAGAAAGCTTGAGATACCGGGAGGCTCCGGATGATTGAGGTCATAGACTTATACAAGAATTTTGGCAGTACAAGCGTTTTGAAAAGTGTGAGCCTGAAGGTGCGGCAGGGGGAAGTCTGTGCTATTATCGGGCCTAGTGGATCAGGTAAAACCACGTTGCTGCGCTGCCTGAATTATTTAGAGGTTCCTGATGCCGGGCGAATCCGGGTAGGTGACTTTACCAGTGATGTGAACCACCTTTCCGGGAACAGCCATCTGATCCGGCAGCTGCGCCAGCGGACCGGTATGGTATTTCAGCAATTTAATCTTTTTCCGCATAGAACAGCGGTAGAGAATGTTATGGAAGGGTTGCTTACTGTCAAGAAGACTCCCCGGCAAAAAGCCCAAAGCCAGGGGATGTTCTGGTTGACGAAAATGGGGCTTGAGGATAAGGCGGCAGCGTATCCAGGACAACTTTCAGGCGGACAAAAACAGCGGGTAGCAATAGCCCGTGCGATGGCGATGGAGCCGGCGGTGCTCTTACTGGATGAGCCCACGTCAGCACTTGACCCGGAACTTGTTGGCGAAGTCCTGCTTGCTTTAAAAAAGCTGGCCCAAGAAGGGGTAACAATGGTCGTAGTTACCCATGAAATGGGTTTTGCCCGGGAGGTAGCGAACAAGGTTGTGTTTATGGATGAAGGCATAATTGTGGAGGAGGGTCCACCACAACAAGTCTTTGAGTCAGGCAATCCTAGAATAAAAGCATTTACAGCTCAATTGCTGCGGTAATTAATTGGGGCTGTCTTAATAAAATTAAGACAGCCCATCATAGTTTCCAGGAAAGACGCGGGGACGGTGGTTGTGTCTTGTGTAATTGCAGGAAATAGACAATCCATGGCTGGAAGGAACTGCAAAAGTGATGTTCTATCAAACTCTGAAGGTAGAAATAGGCTAGGAAAGTTTGATTTTGCAAAGTGCTGCCAAGGCCGCAGCGGTTGTTTGATAACCACTCGCGGGTTTGAGTAGTTTACCGATAAATTCGGAAAAATCAGCTGAACAAACTGGTTTGCCTTGACTGTTTGCGTAAGCTAAGCGACTGTCCATCAGATCTACCGCAACCAGTCCGGCACCAAATAGATCATTGCTGAGGGAGTGATCTCGCCGGCGTACGATATAGCTGGAGCTGGCATTATGGTTTGAAGTTTTGTTGGTGGGCGGCTCCGGCAGGGTAAGATCCTGCGAATTATAGGGTCTGATAGCAAGGCCAAAGTCAATTAGGAAAAGTTTTTTATTGTGTAATATTAGATTTGACAGCCGTAAATCGCGATGAATTATTATTTGTTTGCCCTGATTTGGAGTGTGGAGATAGATTAAGATTGCCAGCAATTGTTCGATAATGTCCTTTATTTCGACCTCCGTAAAGATCTTACCCTGAAGAATCTGTGTGCTTAGTGGCGTTCCAGGGATATATTCCTGGACCATAAAAAGCATATTGTTAAACTCAAATAAATCAATCAATTTGGGAATTCGAGAATCGCTTATTTCTTGGAGAATTTCCTGCTCATGCAAAAATAGACATAGTTGTTCGGAGGTTGGTGGATGACGGTATTCTGGATAACCATTCATGAATTTTAATGCATAACTGTTGCCATTCTTGCTTGCTTTGATGACGCTGCCGTAGCTGCCAACGCCAAGCGGTGCCTCGACGTAATAGTTATTTATTGGCGACAACGGCTTTAGGAAAAAAAACGATCAAGAAATCCTTTTTTACGGCGGTTATAATTTCCGGAGGAGTTGCTTCTGTCATAATAGCGTGGTTGCTGACTGTGTTGTGGTGGCGGGATTACTGGGGGCTGAACAGTAGGTGTGCTTGGTGGTGCTTTTAGATTAGTGCCGCAGAAGGGACAACTAACCCACTCAGTATTAATTTCTTTGTGGCAATTAGAGCAGGCTGATTTGGCTGTAGCTCCACAAACTGGGCAAAAATTAAAATGGGGTTGCAATTCGTTTTGACAGCGTTGGCATTTCATAAAAAAGCCTCCTTGTATTTTGAACTTTATTTTTACTCACTAAACGTAATGACCTAAAGTACGGAGTCGCACCTTAGGTCATTACGTTTAGTGGTATAACAAAAGACCTTTAGTACGGATAACCCATACTAAAGGTCTTGCTTATTGGTTAAACCAACGATAGCGCCAGGCTGTACCAGCCATGATGTTGACACTATCTGTCAAGCTACTCCCCTTTAGAGGATATTAAATTATCTTATTATAACCTGGTTTGAAATATATGTCAAAATAGGTGGGGAGTTGCTAAAGTAGGGTCTCATTTAAGCTATTGAAATCTGTCGGCTTTTTTTAGCAGCTTGGCTGGTTTAAGATAAATTATCCCCATGTACAGATGGAGGAATAAGTCTGCGCGCGGAGATACTATAACCTATTGTGTTATAATAATATAATAAAACAATTCTTCTAAGGGGCATTGGCAATGAAGTATTGGCAGAGTTACTGGCAAAAATACCGAAAACATTTTGCCGGGGCGGCTGTGTTTGTAATGCTGGAGGCACTGTGCGATTTGCTGCAGCCAACCATTATGGCCAGCATTATTGATGTTGGGGTGGCCAACCGGGATATTAATTATGTACTTTATATGGGCGGGATCATGTTACTGGTTACTGCGGTAGGGGCCTTGGCAGCTACTGCCCGCAATATTATTTCCAGCACGGTTTCTCAGCGAGTAGGCACCGAACTAAGAAGCCAGGTATATGAGCAGATTCAGATATTGCCCTTAGCGGCCGTTGATAAATTTGACAGGGCAACCCTGGTAACCCGCCTGACTAATGATGTAACCCAGATTCAATCCTTGGTGAACGGTATGATGCGGATCTCACTGAAGGCTCCTGTTCTTTGTATTGGCGGCCTGATTATGGCAGTCAGCTTAAACCCCCGGTTGGGCAGCGTGCTGGCTATTGTTGTTCCGGTGGTGGGGGTGCTGATTTTTATCAATATGCGGGTTGGTTATCCCCTGTTCCTGCAGGTTCAGGAGGCATTGGATCAACTGAACAGCGCGGTGCGTGAGACGATTGCCGGGGTCAGGGTGGTAAGGGCTTTTAATCGGTTTATCTATGAGCAAACTAAGTTTAGGGCCGTAAATACTCACTTTCAGGAGCGAGCGGTTGCCGCCATGAGGACGATGACTGTTTTCGGCCCTAGTATTGCTTTGACTATGAACCTGGGAGTTGTGGCCGTCCTCTGGTTGGGCGGCAGAGGGGTTCACAATGGTCAGATCCAGGTGGGGCATATTATTGCCTTTATTAATTATATGACACAAATTTTATATTCACTGGTCATTATTTCTCTGGTCTTTAATGTATTTGTCCGGGCGCGGGTTTCCTCCCGCCGTATTGGCGAAGTATTGGCGATAGAAGGGGTTCCTGATGAGTTTGCAAAAGAGGAAGAGAATATCTTCTTTCAGGGGCGGATTGATTTTGAACGGGTTTCCTTCGCGTATGACAGGGCGGAACCAGTTCTTGAGAATATTTCATTGACTTGCTTGCCAGGCGAAACGATCGGTATCATTGGGCCGACTGGTGCGGGGAAAAGCAGTCTGGTTCAATTGATTCCCCGCCTGTATGAACCTAATGCCGGAATGGTAAAGCTGGATGGGCAGGATATACGCAGGTTAAGCCCCCGGCAGCTGCGGGAAAAAATGGCGATTGTTCCCCAGAAGGCACTTTTATTCTCCGGCAGTATTCTGGATAACCTCCATTGGGGAAAAGCAGAGGCGACTCAGGGAGAGATCGAAGCAGCGGCCCGTATTGCTCAGGCTCATGAGTTTATTATGGAATTTCCGGAAGGTTATCAAACCCGGATCGGACAGGGTGGGGTAAATTTGTCCGGCGGACAAAAACAACGCCTGGCTATTGCCCGGGCGTTGGTACGTAAGCCGGCTATTTTGATTCTGGATGATTCCACTAGTGCGGTGGATGTAGATACGGAGGCCCGGATCAAACAAGCTTTACAGAGCTACACTGCGGGATTGACCTGTTTTATTATTGCTCAGCGGATTACATCGGTAATGGACGCCGACAAGATTGTAGTCCTGGATGGGGGCAAACTGGTGGGGACCGGGCAGCATGAGGATCTGTTGGCAAGCTGTGCCGTCTACCGGGAAATCTGCCAATCTCAGTTAGGGAAGGAGGGCTGCTGATGGCTGTGCAAGATCGGCGCAACAATCCAAAGTCAGTCTCATATAGCACTTCCTTCCGCGGCGGCAAGCGATTGGGCCAAGGCAATCGGGGAACAGTCGTCAGACCCCGGAATCTTTGGAAAACCCTTGGCAGGTTGTGGGGGTATCTGAGTCATGAAAAAGGGCAGCTTGCCCTTATTTTTGGCATGGTGTTGCTGGACGCTGTTTTGGCATTATTAGGCCCGTACCTTATCGGCGTCGCGGTAGACGCCATGGCTGCTTATGGACGCAGCGGGATTCCTAACCAACTGGAGCAAGTACTCTACCTGTTACTGGCTGTCTATGTAGGTTCGGCAGTGTTGGCCGCTGGTCAGGGTTTGCTCATTGTGGGCGCATCCCAGCGACTGGTGACTGGCTTGCGCCAGCAGTTGTTTGCTAAACTGCAGAAAGTGCCGTTGGTCTATCTGGACACCCAGGGCCACGGCGATGTTATGAGCCGGTTTACTAATGATATTGACCAAGTGAGTATGACTGTTTCAAATTCTTCCACTCAATTAATGGGCGGTTCCATAGCCATCTTCGGTTCGCTGATCATGATGTTGAGCCTTAGCCCGCTACTGACTTTGGCGGCACTAATTACGGTACCGCTCGTCGTCTTGTTGACCAGGATGATCTCCAGGCAGACCGGCCAGCTTTTTAAGGAGCAACAGGCTGAGCTTGGCCGTTTAAATGCCCATGCTGAAGAAACCATTAGTGGCATCGAAGTGATTAAGGCCTATAATCACGAAAGTAAAGCAATTGAAGAATTTAACCAGATCAATGAGCAGTTATGTCAGGTGGGGCTTAAGGCGCAAATCTGGTCCGGGTTTCTGATGCCGATTATGAATGTGATCAATAACGTGGGTTTTGCCGCTATCGCCATTGGTGGTGGTATCCTGGCTGTCTATCAGGGAATTACTGTCGGTGTTATTGCCAGCTTTTTAAGCTATTCCCGTCAGTTTGTCCGGCCGCTTAATGAATTGGGGAATACCTTCAATATGCTCCAATCAGGTGTTGCTGGTGCAGAGCGGGTTTTAGAAATGCTGGATGTCGATGAAGAAGCGCCAGACCGGCCTCAGGCAGTAGTGTTAAATAAACCACGTGGACAGGTGATTTTCGATAAAGTGACTTTCGGCTATCAGCCGGAGCACCCAATTTTACATGAAATCAGTTTTGTTGCTGAGGCTGGTCGCAGTGTTGCCTTTATCGGACCGACCGGTGCCGGAAAAACTACAATTGTCAATCTGCTAACCCGTTTTTATGATGTTACCGGCGGTACAATCTATATTGATGGCCGGGATATTAGGGAGTATACCAGGGACAGTGTAAGAAGTTGCTTTGGTATTGTTCTGCAGGACACCTACCTGTTTTCCGGGACTATCAGGGATAATATACGCTATGGACGACCCGGAGCTTCTGATGTGGAAGTGGCGGCAGCAGCAGCAAAGGCCAATGCTGCAGGGTTTATTGAGCGCTTTCCCCAGGGTTATGACACGGTGTTGATGGAAAATGGCAGCAACCTAAGCCAGGGACAAAAGCAACTACTAGCAATTGCCCGGGTCATATTAGCAGATCCCTCCATTTTAGTATTGGATGAAGCTACCAGTAGTATTGATACCCGGACTGAGGGATATATCCAGGCCGCTTTGAAAACGATTATGCAGGGACGAACCACTTTTATTATCGCCCATCGGTTAAATACCATCAGGGATGTCGATATGGTTCTGGAAATTCAGAAAGGTAGAATTGCCGAAACCAGACTTGCTACAGCTGACTAATTTAGTCGCGGCAGGAATAGCCCAAAGATAGTAAAGATGGAACTCCCCATATCGTGAGGCTTGGCTGATCGTGCTGTCCGCGTTAGTTTCTCAGCCTATAATACAATTGTAGAATTTGATAAGCTTTTGTTAAATTACAAATGATTGTAGCCAAAGGGATGTTTAATAATAATAAAAGAATGTAGATTTAGAAAGCAAAAAAACTAACCCTCTGCAAGCAAAGGGTCAGTCTGAACGATAGGAATTCTTATTTACCAACACAACCAAACTGTCCGGGTTGTTGAGCTACTGCAATAATGGTAGCTTTACCGCCACATTTTTCACAGGTTTCTGGCTTCTTTCCTTCCGCTGCCTCAAGAATCCAACCACATTCCACGCATTTGTAAAAGATATCTGCCATTGGTAAACCTCCCTTATGTAATATTTATCTATTTATACTTATTCTTCGTTAACCAAGATTATCCTTTTATGGTTTTATATGTAT
>NZ_DATMXX010000192.1:0-6257 GCF_035561255.1 Sporomusa sp.
ATTATTAATTATGCCGCGAATGCATATTGTCAGGAGGGAATGAGATGATTGTAGAATTAGTGAGTACTGGCACTGAGCTGCTCTTGGGTCAGATCATAAATACGAATGCCCCTTTTTTGGCAGCTCGCTTGAATGAGCTGGGTTTTAGTGTGTTATATCAGACTACAGTGGGCGATAATCGAGCACGAATGAAAAATGTGTTACAAACGGCTTTAGAGCGGGCCGATATTGTGATAACAAGTGGCGGCTTAGGCCCCACTCAAGGTGATATTACTAAAGAAGTAACAGCTGATGTGTTACATAAATCGATGTATTTTCATGAAGAAAGTGCGGAACGGATAAGACGCTATTTTGCCGAACGCCGTATATGTATGTCTGATAATAATCTCCGTCAGGCCATGATGCCTGATGGGGCAAAGATTGTTGAAAATACTTGCGGTACAGCACCTGGCGTTATTGTTGAAGATCAAACAACAGGAAAGATAATAATCAACTTACCAGGACCGCCGCATGAACTATCCGCAATGTTTAACACCTCAGTCGTTCCATATCTTAAAGAGCATTATGGTATTCAAGGGGCTATCATGTCCAGGGTGCTGCGTACATATGGTTTAGGGGAATCGGCACTAGAAGAAAAAATTCAGAAGTTTATTTTGTCTCAATCTAATCCAACACTTGCCTTATTGGTGAGGAATGGTGAAATAAATGTCCGCATTACTGCAAGCGCCGTCAGTGAAACTGCTGCTTTGCAATTAATTACCGATCTTGAAGGTCAAATTCGTCCGCTGATAAGTGAATATATCTTTGGTATTGATGATGAAACTATGGAGAATTCTGTGGGAAGTTTACTTTTGGCCAAAGATTTGACAATAGCGTTAGCAGAATCATGTACCGGCGGTCTTGTAACCAGCCGTATTACAGATGTTCCCGGCAGTTCACGTTATTTGACAGGAACCGTAGTCTGTTACAGCAATGAAATTAAGGTGGCCCAAGTTGGAGTTCCTGAGCATATCCTTGCGGCAGAAGGTGCTGTAAGTCAAAAAACGGCCGAAAGCATGGCTCGGGGAATCAAAGAACGGTATTTGTCCGATATTGGTATCGGTATTACCGGCATTGCCGGTCCTGGTGGAGCCACTGCTGACAAGCCTGTAGGGCTTGTCTATATTGCTATTGACGGCCCGGCAGGAATAGTGGGATATCAGCATTACTTTAATGGAAATCGTACTGACGTAAAGCACAGGACGGCTCTCGCCGCCCTTAATCACTTACGTCAATATCTGCTTATTATATAGGAGGTTTTTATATGAAAGACGCAGTAACTTTATTTGGAGACATATCTTTAAGCAAGAAAACAGCAGCGGCTATCACCGAAATGGGATTTGAGGAACCATCACCGATTCAAAGTCAAACAATTCCACTGGTATTGGCTGGCAATGATGTTCTTGGCCAGGCTCAAACCGGTACCGGTAAAACAGCGGCATTCGGTATCCCGATTATGGAGCGGATAACGGAAGCTAAACAAATACAGGCTCTTGTACTCACTCCTACCCGGGAACTCGCTATTCAGGTATCGGAAGAACTGGCTAAAATAGGAAAATTTAAACGAATAAAGACCTTGCCTATCTATGGGGGGCAGGCTATTGAAAGACAGATCAGAACTCTGAAATTAGGTGTACAAGTAATAGTAGGGACTCCTGGCCGTCTGCTGGATCATATTCGCAGGAACACTATAAAACTTGATAATGTCAAGATCTTAGTGATTGACGAAGCTGATGAGATGCTTGATATGGGGTTTATTGACGATATCCAGAGCATTCTCCAGAATATTCCATCAGAGCGGCAAACATTGTTATTCTCAGCTACGATGCCGTCTGAGATAATGGCTCTGGCTAATAAATATATGAAAGACCGGGTAACAGTAACTATCAGTAAAGAACAGTTAACAGTTCCCTTAATTGATCAAATATATTATGAAACCCGTGATAAGCTTGACGGTTTATGCCGGGTGCTTGATTCAGAAACAGTTGGCAGGGTTATTATCTTCTGCCGTACCAAAAAAGGGGTCGATGATTTAGTTGCATCATTATCCGCGCGGGGTTATATGTCGGATGGATTGCATGGTGACCTAAGCCAGGCTCAGCGTGACAGGGTCATGAAAAAGTTTAGAGATGGCAAGCTGGATATCCTTATTGCGACCGATGTTGCTGCCAGAGGACTGGATATTGAACATATCACCCATGTTATAAATTATGATATCCCCCAAGATCCTGAGTCGTATGTCCATCGCATTGGCCGTACAGGCCGTGCTGGTAAAAAAGGCGTAGCGATGACTTTTATTCAGCCACGCGAATATAGGCAACTAAAACTTATTGAGAAAGAAGTCAAGACTCGGATATTGCGGCGGCAGTTGCCATCGCCGGCAGATATACTGGAGCGGCAGACTGAGGTAATAAAGAATCAGCTGACGCAGACCATTACAAGAGGCGGTTTTGATGCATACGGTAGCATCGTTGCTGATTTAGCGACCGATTATGATCCGATTGATCTTGCGGCTGCTGCACTAAAATTATTCCAGGAAGGTTATAAAGAGCAGGCTGTTATTGAGAAACCGGAATTGCAGTTTGGTAATACCGGGGCTGAGCCAGGCATGGTACGGTTGTTTATTAATGCTGGACGGGCTCAGAGAATTCAACCACAAGATATCGTTCGCACTATTGCTGAGGAAGCTGATATTCAAGGCAGTATCATCGGGCTAATAAATATTTATGATAAGTTTACATTTGTTGAGGTTCCGGAAGGTGTTGCCGAACGGGTTCTGTCAGTTATGAACAAAAATACTATCAAAGGCCATCGTGTTAATATTGAACCAGCCAAAGGACGTTAAACAGCAAATAAATTATGTACTCAACCGGTAATGTTATCGTTGACAAAACGAACAAATGTTTGTAAAATGATGGTATAGTTGTCGGGGGAGGTCTAAAATTAATGGATAAAACAAAAGACTTTGAGAAGAACCGGGAAATGGATAAATTTAAAGCACTTGAGAATGCTATGCGCCAAATAGAAAAAGATTTTGGCAAAGGTGCGATTATGAAGCTTGGTGAAGTTGCTGCTAAAATGAATATGGAGGTTATTCCTACAGGTTCATTACCGCTGGATATCGCTCTTGGGGTTGGCGGGGTGCCACGTGGCCGGGTTGTAGAGATATTCGGTCCCGAATCATCAGGTAAAACAACTGTATCTTTACATATTATAGCTGAGGCCCAAAAATTGGACGGGATTGCTGCATTTATTGATGCCGAGCATGCTCTTGATCCGGTTTACGCTAAGAAGCTTGGTGTTGATATCGATAATCTTCTTATTTCACAACCTGACAATGGTGAGCAGGCTCTTGAGATTGCTGAGGCGCTGGTGCGCAGTGCTGCTGTTGACATTATTGTTATTGACTCGGTAGCTGCTTTAGTGCCTAAGAACGAAATTGATGGTGATATGGGAGACTCTCATGTTGGTCTGCATGCCCGTTTAATGTCACAAGCATTACGTAAGCTAACCGGTATTATTAGCAAATCTCGCACTACCGTTATTTTCATTAACCAAATTCGTGAAAAAGTCGGTGTCATGTTTGGCAATCCAGAAACAACTACAGGTGGGCGAGCGTTGAAATTCTATGCATCAATCCGCTTGGATGTTCGGAAATCGGAGAGTCTAAAACAAGGTAATGATGTTGTTGGCAATCGTACCAAGGTAAAGGTTGTTAAGAATAAAGTGGCTCCTCCTTTTAAACAGGCTGAATTTGATATAATGTATGGTGAGGGTATTTCACGTGAAGGCAGCTTAGTCGATATTGGCGTTAAGCTTGAGATTATAAATAAGAGTGGGGCCTGGTTTTCCTATAATGATCAACGGTTAGGGCAAGGTAGAGAAAATGTTAAAGACTTTTTAAAGGATAATCGTCAAGTTGCGGATGAGATAGACCGTAAGATTCGTGAAACACTTCTAGCTGGCGGCGATACAAAAATTGATAATGTTCTAAGCGAGGATATGCTACCTGCCATCGATGATGAAGATAAAGATGATGTTTTTGAGGCCTAATAAATATGAATATAGTTGAAGTTGCCATTAGGCTGTTAAAGTTTAGGTCTCATAGCCAATATGAGCTTGAACAAAAGCTTCTAAAACATGGGTATGATGAACTGGCGGTAAATCAGGCTATCGAATATCTTACTGAGCGCGGCTATCTTAATGATGCCGCGCTTTGTGACATACTTATAGCCAAACATGCTGAAATGAGTAAATATAGTTTGCAAGAAACTTTTCTAAGGTTAAGACGCAAAGGTTTATCTGCCGATTTGATTAAAACGAAGCTAGCAGAGTGGGATGAAGAGTTTGAATATCAAGCTGCCCTTAAACTGGCAGCTAAGTATTTACGCGTAAATGAATGTGAAGATGTGACTAAGGTAATACGGCGTATGTCTGCCAAAGGATATAAGGCTACGACTGTTCGTAAAGTTTTAGAGCGCCTTATAGACATGGCTCCTTGACACCCATTTGAAAAACATTTAAAATAAAATTATCCAATCGTGAAGCACATCAAATCTAATAGGTACTTTTAGGAGAGCTTGAATGCTGATGAAGCAATTGAAAAGCTACTTTTAAGAGCCGAGTTAAACTCGGCTTTACCCTTAATACCAGTATTTTACTAAGGAGGTGGAACTTATAGTAGAGATTATTATTACCGCAATTGTAGTCGGACTGTTGAGTGCTGGTGCAGGCTATTGGGTTCGTAAGAATATAGCTGAAGCCAAAATTGCTTCTGCTGAGAATGCAGCAAGAAAAATTGTAGAAGATGCTGAAAAAGCTGGTGAATCCAAGAAGAAAGAAGCACTAATAGAAGCAAAAGAAGAAATTCACAAATCGAGAAGTGAACTCGAGCGGGAGATCAAAGATCGCCGCACAGAACTGCAACGCTTAGAACGACGCTTGGTGCAAAAAGAAGAAAATCTTGACCGAAAAATCGATTCCCTCGAAAAGAAGGAAGAAATTCTCAGTCGTAAAGAAACTGAGGTTGATAAAAGCCAAGAGAAAATTAACGAACTATATGCCAAGCAACAAACCGAACTCGAGAGGCTGTCCGGCTTGACTTCTGAAGATGCCCGTACCTTGTTGCTTGCTAATGTTGAAGAAGAAATTAGACATGAGACAGCAATGCTAATTAAGGACCTAGAGCAACAGGCGAAAGAAGAGGCAGATAAGAAAGCCAAAGAGATTATATCATTAGCGATTCAACGCTGTGCCGCGGATCATGTTGCAGAAACCACTGTATCTGTGGTTTCTCTGCCTAATGATGAAATGAAAGGTCGAATTATTGGTCGGGAAGGCCGCAATATTCGGACCCTGGAGACACTTACCGGTATTGATTTGATTATTGATGATACACCTGAGGCAGTCATTTTATCTGGATTTGATCCTGTTCGTCGAGAGGTTGCCAGAATTGCACTGGAGAAACTTATTGTGGATGGTCGAATTCATCCTGCCCGTATCGAAGAGATGGTTGAGAAAGCCCAAAAAGAAGTTGAACAGAAAATTAAGGAAGCAGGCGAACAGGCAACATTTGAAACTGGCGTTCATGGCTTGCATCCTGAACTGATAAAACTTCTCGGAAGATTAAAGTTTCGGACCAGCTATGGTCAGAATGTACTCAAACATTCAGTCGAAGTAGCACACTTAGCTGGGGTTATGGCCGCAGAACTTGGTGTAGATGTAATGTTAGCTAAACGAGCTGGTTTACTGCACGATATAGGGAAGGCTGTAGACCATGAAGTTGAAGGCCCTCATGTAACAATTGGTGCTGATTTGGCTAAGAAATATCGTGAATCGGCTGAAGTTATTAATGCTATTGCTGCTCACCATGGTGATGAAGAACCTAAAACAATCCAAGCTGTACTTGTAGCAGCTGCTGATGCAGTCTCGGCCGCTCGGCCGGGGGCTCGCAGAGAGACTCTAGAAAGCTATCTTAAGCGATTAACACGATTGGAAGAAATTGCTGAATCATTTGATGGCGTAGAGAAATCTTTTGCGATTCAGGCGGGTCGCGAAATTCGTATTATGGTTAAGCCAGATAAGATTGACGACTTAACAGCTGTTCGTTTAGTCCGGGATATTGTAAAGAAGATTGAAGGCGAACTCGAATATCCAGGTCAAATTAAGGTGACAGTTATTCGTGAAACACGTGCTGTTGATTATGCTAAATAGAGAAT
>NZ_DATMXX010000193.1:0-8004 GCF_035561255.1 Sporomusa sp.
GGTTATAACCATTAAATTAGAAAATTACTTAGGGAGGCAAGGACATTATGCCAAGCTTTAAAAATAAGGCTGCGTTTATTACTGCTAGCCTGATTCTCTTACAGAACACATTTGCATTTGCTGCACCTGTCGAGCTATCCTTAGAACAGAGTATTGAAATTGCCCTAAAGAATAACCCTTCAATTCAAATTGCTGCAGAGGATAAGAGCCGTTCTGTGTGGGGGGTTGATGAGGCTAAAGCCGGAAAGATGCCAAGTGTTTCGCTGGGCAGCAGCTACAATTATCAAGGCGATTCCAGTAATGATAGTTTTAGCAATAATGTAAGAATGAATTGGAAGCTATATGATGGCGGACAGACTGAGGCCCAGATTGACCAGGCTAAGCTTGGGGTTACGACTGCCGAGCTAAATGTGATTAAGGCCAAACAGCAATTAAAACAAGATACAACGACTGGCTATTATAATGTTCTTGAAACAAAGAACATGGTAACTGTTAACGAGGAAAGCGTTAATAATTTGCAGTCCCACTTAACAATAGTGCAGGCGAAATACGAAGCCGGGGTCGTAGCCAAGTCTGAGGTGCTGCGGTCAGAAGTAGAACTCGCCAACGCTGAACAGAATCTGATAAAAGCGCAAAACCAGTATGAATTAGCGGTATCAAGTTTACTTAATACCATGAATATGGATGCAGGCACAGAGATTCAGTTAGCCGGTGAACTTAAGTATGAGGCTGACACCAGAACATTACCTGATGCAATCTCCCTTGCTAAACAGAATCGCCCTGAGATTGCCCAGGCCAAAGTAAGTGTTGACAGCGCTGCTAAAGGCATTAAAATTGCTGAAAGCAATAAGCTGCCTTCTGTTTCCATGTCGGCATCCACCGGCTGGGATGACAGTTTATTGCCTAACGATGATCATAATTGGTCAGTTGGGGCCTCGGCAAGCTGGAATATTTTTGATGCTGGTGTAACTAAGTCTAAAATTAATCAGGCCGAATCTTCATTAAATAAAGCCAAGCTGCAGGCTGAACAAACCCAGGATACGATTGAGCAGGAAGTGCGTCAAAGCTACCTTAATATGAAAGAAGCGGAAAAACGTCTTAAAACTACCGATGTGGCTGTCAATAAAGCCAATGAGGATCTATATATTGCCCAGGAAACCTATAAAGCCGGTGTTGGTACCAATCTGGATGTAATTGATGCTCAGCTGGCGCTTACTCAGGCGAAGACAAATCATGTTCAAGCCCTCTATGATTACAATGTGAACAAGGCAAGCCTTGATAAGGCGATAGGCTTACAAGCCGAGTAGATAAATGACGGAGGTAGAAAATGCAGAACCTATGGCTGAAAGCAAAAATGAATAAGAAAGGATTGTTCTTTGGTATCCTTGTTCTGGCGGCCGTTAGTGCCGGCGGTTACTATTATTACAGCAAGAGCACGGCAGCGTCTACTGTGCCGCAACAGTCTGTTCAGGTAGAGCGGCGCGATATTAGCTCTGTTGTTGCGGCAACAGGTACAATTAAACCAGTGAACATGGTAGATATCAGCTCAAAAATCACCGCCCAGATTAAAGAGGTAAAGGTCAAGGAGAATGAGCCGGTCAAGGCGGGACAGATACTTGTCATCCTGGAGGATACCGGTCTGCAGGCTCAGGTAACCCAGGCAAAGGAAAAACTGGATAACTCTGCAGTTAAATATCAAAGAACATCCAAGCTTAATACCATTGGCGGCTCATCAAATGAACAGCTTGATAACGCCAGCATGGACTATAATATTGCCAAGGCAAATTACGCTGAAATCATGTCTAAATTAAATGATACAGTGATTGTTGCACCAATTGACGGCATCGTCATCGGTGAACCACTTTCAGCCGGTGAACTGGTTGCCCAGGGGGTCAATAACCCGACAGTTATTTTGACAGTGGCTGATATGTCGACAATGCAGATTGAAGCCAATGTTGACCAAACAGATATTGGTAAGATAAGCCTTGCTCAACAGGTTGTTTTTACTGTTGACGCGTACCCTGGTAAAGAATTTACCGGCACAGTCACCACTATCTCCAGAAAACCTGTTGTATCGCAGAATGTTACCTATTATCCGGTAACGATTAATGTTAATAATGCCGAGAATCTGCTCAATCCGGGTATGGTAGCCAGGGTATCTGTTACCATAAGTCAAAGCCAGGGCGTTCTAACCCTGCCGCTTTCTGCAATACGGACAGACAAAACAGGTAAATACGTTGTCGTTATAGGCGCGAACGGACAAACCGGAAATGTTCCCATCACTACCGGTAATACCGGTGATGACCGCGTTGAGATTACCAGCGGCCTCAATGAGGGGGATAAAGTTGTAGTATCACAGCCTAAGACGCAGTCCCAAGGTCAAACCGGCAGTGGACAGCAGGGCTCACGTCAAGGGGGCGGAGGCGGCCGTCCAATGTTCTAACTATGGATGCGGTGTCGTACAAAGGGGGCAAAACATGACGATTGCATTGTCTGACGTAAAAAAGATATATCAGATGGGGGATACACCTGTTGCCGCCCTGGCGGGGGTAACGCTTACTATTGGGGCCGGTGAATTTACCGCTATTATGGGCCCCTCGGGCTCAGGTAAGTCAACTTTAATGAATATCCTGGGCTGTCTTGACCGCCCCAGCAGTGGTTCCTATATGCTTGACGGGCAAGAAGTGTCGACCTTAACTGACGATGAACTGGCATTAACGCGCAATAAAAAAATAGGGTTCGTTTTTCAAAACTTTAATCTGCTGCCACGGATTACAGCCCTCGATAATGTAGCCCTGCCGCTTGTTTATGCCGGTGTTGAGGTGAAAGAACGTAAAAGACGCTCAGCAGAGGCATTGGCTGCCGTGGGGCTGGAAAACAGAATGGATCATGTACCAAACGAGTTATCAGGTGGGCAGCGCCAGCGGGTTGCCATAGCAAGGGCGCTGGTCAACGAGCCGACGATTATTATGGCCGATGAACCGACAGGCGCCTTAGATACTAAGTCAGGCAACGAGGTTATGGAAATCTTTAAAAAACTTAATGCTGCCGGCCGGACAATTATCCTCGTAACCCACGAACCTGATATTGCCGCCCATGCCAAACGGGTGATTCATGTCCGCGACGGGCTCATTGTCCGGGACACAGAAAGGGATGAGTAATGTGTTTTGGGAAAGCGTGAAGATTGCCTTAGATGCATTAGTCTCCAATAAGCTGCGCTCAATCCTTACCATGCTCGGTATTATTATCGGGGTTGGTGCGGTTATTGCCATGGTTTCCATTGGTATGGGCGTTAGGGATAAAGTGCAAACCTCAATCGCCAGTCTGGGCAGTAATCTGATCATTGTTACCCCGGGGGCGGCTTCCACTTCCGGTGTAAGGCAGGCAGCCGGAACCAATACTACATTGACGCTGAAAGATGCGCAGGCCATGTCCCGGGAGATTGCCGGCATCGGGGCTGTAGCCCCCAGTGTAGGCAAACAATACCAGCTTGTTGCCGGTAATATGAACTGGACGACAAATGTACAGGGGACTACGCCGGAGTTTATGGATGTTCGTAATTTGAGTGTTCAAAGTGGCAGTTTTATTACCAATGATGATGTTGATACAAGAAACAGGGTTGCTGTTATTGGCTCGACAGTAGCCAGTAGTTTATTTGATAACATAAATCCGGTGGGCCAGCAGGTCCGCATTGGGAATGCCCCGTTTACTGTCATCGGTGTGCTGGAGAGTAAAGGCCAGTCTGCCGGCGGGCAGGATCAGGACGACATGGTAATCATTCCGTTAACAACTGCCCAGGAGCGGATGATGGGCATTACCTATGTCCAGACAATTAGTGTGCAAGCGGCAAACGCTGAGGTTGTTGATGATGTTCAGGATGGTGTAATCAGTCTGCTGCGATCGCGTCATGGAATTACCGGTGATAAAGCTGATGACTTTACGGTGCGCAATCTTGCCAGCGTAATGGCGACAGCCCAGGAAACCACAGCCACGATAACCATGCTGCTTGGCAGTATTGCAGCTATTTCGCTGCTGGTTGGCGGTATTGGCATTATGAACATTATGCTTGTATCTGTTACTGAGCGGACCCGCGAGATTGGTATTCGCAAAGCGCTGGGAGCCAGATATGCGAATATATTGATGCAATTTCTCATTGAGGCAGTAGTTATCGGGGTAATCGGTGGTGCTATCGGTATTGCGGTCGGTGTAGGTGGCTCCTATATCATTTCTTCTTTCGCTGGTTGGAATACTGTGATCACACCGATGCCGATTCTGGTTTCTTTCGGTTTCTCAGTGGGTATCGGCCTGTTCTTCGGCTTATACCCCGCACGCAAAGCAGCACTGTTAAACCCTATTGATGCACTACGGTACGAATAACAACAGTAAAAGCGACTTGTTGGCTAGCTAGTTAACAAGTCGCTTTTTTGTGTGCTTTGTTCCACATCGTGGATTACCGTGCCATTTTAAGTGGAACGCGGCAGGAATTTAAGCTGTTTGCGCGTATTTATTTATATAGTAAATAGCATTTCGTTCTGTATTGTGAAACGATCTTTCTGTACATGCTAACAGTGCTGTTGGTGACTTTAAAAGTCGGGGCCCAATAAACGATTATTTAGGAGGAGATTACATGGAAGTTAGACATTCAGTTTACCCGGAGGATGTAAAAAGATTAACAACAGAGGAACTCAGAGAGCGGTTTCTGATCCAGGGACTGTTCCAACCTGATGAGATTAAAATGGTATACAGCCACGTTGACCGGATGATTACCGGCAGCGCCTGTCCGGTTAAGCCGCTGATACTGGCAGTCGGCAAAGAAATGGGCGTGGAGTATTTTCTGGAAAGAAGAGAATTGGGTGTAATCAATGTCGGCGGTGCAGGAACAGTTTCCGTTGATGGAGTTGACTACAGCCTGGACACAACCGATGGACTGTATGTTGGCAAAGGCTCCAAAGAGATTATATTCTCAAGCACTGATGCTGCCAAACCGGCGAAATTCTATTTTAACAGTGCACCGGCCCATGCTACATATCCGACAGTCAGGATTGAACGCCAAAGCATAACCCCGGCCCATCTTGGTTCAATCGAGAGCTCCAATGAAAGAAATATCTATAAATACATCCATCCTCAGGGTGTTAAGAGTTGTCAATTGGTTATGGGGATGACTGTGCTGGAACCAGGAAATATGTGGAATAGTATGCCCTGCCATACTCATGACCGCAGGATGGAAGTCTACTTCTATTTCAATCTTCCTGAAGAGGCTGTTGTGTTCCATTTAATGGGTGAGCCTAATCAGACACGCCATATTGTTATGCGCAATGAAGAGGCTATTATTTCTCCCAGTTGGTCAATTCATTCAGGTGTGGCGACAAGCTGCTATACTTTCATTTGGGGTATGGCTGGCGAGAACCAAACCTTCGATGATATGGATCATGTCGCTATGAAAAATATAAAATAATTACGATAGACTTTGAAAGGCGGAGATATGATGAGTATGTTTGATTTAACCGGAAAAGTGGCTATTGTTACCGGGGCTGCCACCGGGTTGGGGCAAGGCATGGCTATTGCTTTAGCAGAAGCTGGCGCTGATGTTGTAAGTGTAGGGTTAGGTGATCATACCGAAACGGCTCAAAAGATTGGTGCCGCAGGTCGCAAGTTTTTGGCCATTGATGCTGATCTGTTCAGCACTGAACCGATTCAGGGGGTTATTGATCAGGTAGTGGCTGAATTTGGTCACCTCGATATACTTGTTAATAATGCTGGCATTATCAGGCGGGCAGATGCTGTGGATTTCACCGAAAAAGACTGGGATGATGTAATGAATATTAATGTTAAGACTGTCTTTTTCTTCTGCCAGGCGGCAGCCAAACAGTTTATTAAGCAGGGCAGCGGTGGTAAGATTATAAATATAGCTTCGATGCTGTCTTTCCAGGGCGGGATCAGAGTACCATCATATACTGCCAGCAAGAGCGGAATTATGGGAATAACCCGCCTGATGGCTAATGAATGGGCTAAGCATAATATTAACGCCAATGCGATTGCACCTGGCTATATGGCAACAGCCAACACGGCTCCGTTACGGGCTGATGAAGGGCGTAGTGCTGAAATCCTAAGCCGGATACCGGCCGGACGATGGGGAACCCCGGCTGACCTGGGCGGACCGGTTGTTTTCCTGGCTTCGTCTGCAGCTGATTATATCAATGGCTACACGGTAGCTGTTGATGGCGGCTGGCTCGCCAGATAGTTACGAAAGCAGTAAGGAGGTCTGCAGATGTCCAACCTTGAAGTACAATCCTTGCAGCGGGCCTTTGACATCCTGGAGGTTATTGGCAATAACATTGCACCGGTTAGTCTTAAATATATTACTGATGAAACAGGCCTGCCCAAATCTACTGTTTACCGGCTTTTGAACAACCTGGAAAAACGGGATTATGCACGGTGTGATTCAAATGGTAATTACCGCTTGGGCCTCCAATTACTCATGATGAGTCAGCGGGCTGAGCAGAACTTTGATATAAAAAATCTTGCCAGAAAGTATCTGCATCTGCTTAATGATTTAACTAAAGAGACAATCCATCTTGGCATTTTGGTCAAAAACAGGGTACTATATGTGGATACTGTTGAGAGTCCACATGCGCTGCGGCTTGTAGCCAAATTAGGCACTACAAATTCCGTTCACTGTACAGCCTTGGGGAAAGCGCTCTTAATCAGACATGATAACGCTAAAATCAGAGCAATACTTGAGGCGGAAGGCATGGAGAGGCGGACCGAGTATACCCTTTGTACTTGTGATGACTATCTTCGAGAAATAGCCCTGGTCCGAGAATGTGGTTACGCGCTGGATGACTGTGAATGCGAACTTGATGGCAGGTGTATTGGCGCCCCCATTTATGACAATGTTGGTGATGTTGTTGCCGCGATAAGTATCTCAGGGTTAGTGTCACGCTTTTCAAGAGAGTATGTTGAACAGGAAGTAGCGGTTAAATTATTGGAAAGCACTAAAGCAATATCCAGATCTCTTGGTTATTCAGGCATATAATGAGGCAGCGTCATTTCTGAAAATGAAATGGCGCTATTTTTATTGGCGTCCTGCGACTCCGGGATAAAATTGATAGCATCGATAACCGGCAAGAGTAATAAGAATATATTATTAAATATTGAACAGGAGTAATGACGATGCCGTTTTTTTATTTAAATGCCAAAAGGGCGAAAAACCGGTTTAGTATTATTATTGCTGCCTTGTTTTTTGTAATTGGCGGGGTATGGTTTTTTGAATACCTTGATGCCGAGGCCTTAAATTACTCAATTAGCCAGGAGTCTCAGGCGCCGATGGGAGAACTCTCTATTATCATTCGGATTCATGACCGGGTACTTGAGTTATATGACAATGGTAAACTCTTCAAACGGTACCGGATCGCTGTTGGTAAGCGGGCAACGCCAACGCCAATCGGTGAATGGAATGTTGTGTACAAAGGGTGGAGCCCTGAGGAGATTATGGGCACAAGGTGGATGGGGCTTGATATTCCCTGGGGGAGCTATGGGATTCATGGCACAAGTGCACCATGGTCAATTGGCAGTTTTGCCAGTCATGGCTGTATCCGCATGCGCAATCATGATTCAGAAGAACTATATGAATGGGTACCTGTAGGTACACCGGTTAATATTGTTGGTCCGAAGCCGAAAATCGATCGGGTGTTGCGGCGAGGGACTGTCGGCCCGGATGTTGTCAGGCTGCAGCTCAGGCTGGTTGAATTAGGGTATCATCAGGAACGCGCGAAAGGTACTTTCGGCAAAGATACTGAGGCATCGCTTCGGGCTTTTCAACGGGATAACAGATTGCCGGAAACAGGGATTACTGATGAGAAAACTTTACTATTGCTTAAAATGTAACCAAAATAGGAAACTCCGGACTGGCGTCAAAATCACCCGCTCGGGGGAGACCTGGGCGGTTTTTTATTTTTTCATTAAAATGGAAGATTAATGCAGGGAAAACCGGTTTATTTGTAG
>NZ_DATMXX010000194.1:0-16315 GCF_035561255.1 Sporomusa sp.
CAATTATGATTTAAATGAAGGCTGGTGAAATCTCTATGACTAATTTAGAACTGAAGAAACTTAAAGAATCCTTTTTTAGTACAGGCTATATTGAGGCTGCAGTCAGGCCGGAAATTGCCCAATCCTGGCAAAGATGCAGACAAAAAAGCTTGAACTACCAACTTCCTTTCCACGATTGCAGTTTAAGAGAGGTTCCAGTGACTAAGGATATGGCTTTTTTACGGGATTATATTTTGCACGGCGTAGTCAACAGTTTGTATGAGTATTTGAAAACATATCAGGCAGCCTTATTTTATGCTTATGATGACGGCGTTATCTTCTCTCAGCGAGGCAGCGAAGAGATGCTCCGGCAGTTGAACGCGATGAATATCGGTATCGGGACATGTATTAAAGAGGAATGCCTGGGGACAACCGCGGCTTCCCTTACGCTTAAACCTAATCAGGAGGCTTGTGTCGTAGGCGACGAACATTATTTGGATATTTTTGCACCATTTGCGAGTTACTGCTTTTACTCCGAAGATTTTAACGGACGCAGCTATACCTTGGTTTTTCTGCCTCGAGAAAGTTTAACCAAACATTTTATCGCGTATTTTAGATTGTTTCATAGTGCCCGTAAAGCCACTCTTGGCGTCTATCGCAAGAATCTGGAACTGACAATGAAAAACGAGTTGTTCGAACAGCTTATGCATAATAAGCATGAGGCATTTCTCTTTCTGGATTCGTTTGGGAAAGTCATCTATTTTAATCAAATCTTCGCCACTTGGTTTAAAGTAAGCCTGGATGAGTCGAAAAATATTAATTGCTTAGAAATAATTCCGGAGTTGGACCGGGCCTTAACCTGCCTGGAAACAGGCCACAGGATTATGTTTGAGGAAATATTTCTGCGAAAAGCTCCTGAGCAAAAGCAGTTTCTGCGCATGGATGTCACGCCGATTACGCAGGATGATTTAATAACCGGACTTAGTATTAAGTTGTCCGACAGTGGAAATGTCCGGCAGACTGTCAATAAGATTGCTAATTCCCAGGCGTATTATACGTTTGAGAATATCATCGGCGAGTCAAGCGCCATTAGGCAGGTCAAAGAGCGAGCTGTAAATATAGCCAAGAGTCGTAGTTCTGTGATTATCACCGGGGAAAGCGGTACCGGGAAAGAGTTGTTTGCGCAAGCCATACACAACAAAAGCATCCGCAGAGACAACCCTTTTGTGGCGCTTAACTGCGCGGCTATCCCGTCAGAACTGATCGCGAGCGAACTATTCGGCCATGTTGAGGGCGCTTTTACCGGCGCCCGCAAAGGAGGCTCGATGGGCAAGTTTGAATATGCTCATCAAGGAACCCTGTTCCTTGATGAGATTGGCGAATTGCCGATGTATGCCCAGACCATGCTGCTGAGGGTGCTGGAGGAGCGAACGGTTACCAGAATTGGCAGCAATATCACCACACCTGTTGATGTGCGCCTGATATGTGCTACCAATAGAGATCTGCGCAAGATGGTCAATGAAGGAGCGTTTCGCTTAGATTTGTATTACCGGATCAATGTTATTCACCTTCATCTGCCGCCGTTAAGAGACCGGGTTACCGATATTCCCCTGATGCTGGATTATTTCATTGACTACTTTAATGAAGTGTTGGATAAAAACGTGCAACAGGTTTCACCAAAGGCGCTATCCTATTTAGTGAGATGTGCCTGGCCGGGAAATTTGCGGGAATTCAGAAATGCCGTGGAATGCGCCGTAAATAATGTGGAAGGAACCACTTTAAAACTGGAAGATCTCCCCGGAGACATTTTTGATCAGCTTGATAGTGACGAAGTTGGTAAAGCAAAACAGTTCACAAACAGCGAAACGGATTTTTGGAAGGAAGAACGGAAAAAAATTCTGAGTACACTTATCAAATATAATGGCAATAAGTCGCAAGTCGCAGAAGAATTAAACGTTTCCCGCAGCACTTTATATAAAAAGATCAGAGAGTATAAGCTGGACTAGCCGCTGACAGCGGGTAAATATACGGACGTTAGCAATCAAGGGTCGCAAAGAACGTGAGTTCTTTGCGGCTTTTCTTTTTGAAATTCAGATAAAAGATGTAGTGCTTTCACCAACAAATCCAGACACTCGTTAAACAACTTTGGACAGTGGGGAGAAAAAAGCCGCGGGAAATCTGGGTTCAACGATTGGCATAAAAGTTGCGTATATAGAGTGCGAAAGAAAAATTTATTAAGAGGGAAGTGGAGCCAGTATGAAGAGATCAGATGTTCCTCAATTCGGTCCGCTGTCAGGAGTAAAGGTGCTCAGCGCGGGGTTGAGTGTTGCCGGGCCGTACGCAGCAGCCATGATGGCCGATTTCGGGGCGGACGTTATCTATGTCGAAAGCCCTGTAGTGAAAGATCAGTTCCGGACAACAGACACATTGTCGTTTGTCAACAGGGAACGCCGCAACCAACGGGCTATTGTGCTTGACATGGTCAATCCTGAAGGCAAAGAAATCTTCAAGAAACTGATCAAGGAGTCAGACATTTTCATTGAAAATTCAAAAGCCGGTACCTGGGACAAACGCGGTCTCAGTGATGAAGTCTTGCTGGAGATTAACCCTAAACTGGTCATTTGCCATGTTACCGGTTATGGTTTGACCGGTGATCCCGATTATTTAAAACGCGGGTCTTATGATGCGATCGGGCAGGCCTTCAGCGGCTTTATGCATGTCAATGGCGAGCCTGAGCCCGGACTGCCGGCACCGGCGCCAGCCTTTATGGGGGATTACATTGCCGCAATGGTGGCGTCCTGGACATGCCTGGCGGCATATATCAACGCACAGAAGACCGGCAAGGGTGAAAGTATCGATTGCGCGCAATTCGAAGCGTTGCTGATGATTCAGGCCGGGTTCCCCACTGACTGGCTGAGCTATGGCATCGAAAGAAAGCGCGCCGGATCAAAAAATCCGACTTTTGCTGCGTGTGAACCTTTTAAGTGCCAAGATGGCTATATTTATGTTTTCTTTCTCAGCACCAATACGATGAAAGGTGGCCTGCCGCTGCTGGGACTGGAGTTTGGCTCAGCGGAGTTCCCGTCAGATAAATATGCTGTATGGCGGAACACACCGGCAGGGGATAAAGTAGTTGAGAAAATGGCTGAGTTTTGTGCCGCCCGGACAGTGGCACAAGCAGAAAGAGAGCTCAATGATGCGGGGGTTGTTTCGAGCGCTATTATCACCTACGAGATGATGAAAACACACCCTCACTTTGTGGCCCGCGGCGTTATCACTGAGTGGGACGGGATTGAGGGCAAGAAGGTCAAAGGCCCGGCGATCGCGCCGCGACTAAAGAATAACCCCGGCAAAGTATGGCGGGCAGCCCCCCATTATGGCGAGGATAATGAGGATGTTCTCAGCGACCTGGGCTATACACCGGAGCAGATTAAAGAATTATATGCCAGGAAGATCCTTAAGCAGGATTTGACCTGCTAGCTTTTGCAGCACGGCAGGCTACTGCCGGTGGAAATTTCCTATCACTTTTAGAAAACTGGTCTTGCTGGGCGAGGAACAGTTTTCTAAGAGTGGGTTGGGCCATGGTCTTATTGATTTTGAGGGGGAAGTAGGAATGAGTACAAATCTCAGTATGCGCACAAATCAGAATACTGGCGGTTTTCATTATGCTTATATGATTGTCGCTGCTTGTTGTGCAATATCCATTGCACCGGTAACCTTTACCTTTAGTTGTGCAGGCATCTTTTTCAACCCGGTCAGCCAGGCCCTGGGGGTCGGCAAAGGAGCGTTCGCTATTTACCTGTCGGTTGCAATGGTGGCGGCGACGCTTACGTTACTTGTTGCCGGGAAAATTTTCGCCAAATACGCGGCCCCTAAAATTTTAGCGGTTAACGTTATTATTGTTGCTGCCGCATTTGCGGCAATGTCAACCTTTACTTCGGTCTATCAGTTTTATGTGGCTGGCGCTTTTCTCGGTGTTGCCATGGCATTTCTGCTCTATCTGATGGTGCCAACCATGATCAACCGCTGGTTCAAAACGCGGGTTGGCTTTTTCATGGGCTTGTGTTCGGCCTTCACCGGCATTGGCGGTGTACTGTTCAATCCATTCGGCGGCTATATGATCGCAAATTACGGCTGGCGGGCCGGTTATCTGAGCTTCGCGGTGCTTACGCTGGTGATCGCGCTCCCTTTTGCGCTGCTTATGAGAAGCCACCCCGGCGACAAGGGGCTAAAACCCTATGGGGATACGGGCGAAGTTGCGCAAGGCGGAGCTCCTGCCCAGGTTACAGGTGTTGCTTATGGGACGGCACTTACAAGCGGTGCATTTTATTTAAGCCTTATATTTTCTTTCCTGGTGGCCTTCAATACCAATATCAACTTCTATCTGCCTTCGTATGCGTCCTCGCTGGGGATGTCGATCACACTGGGCGCAACCGTTGCTTCAGCCAGTATGTTTGGCAACATGATCGGCAAGGTTTTGCTTGGCGCTATCAATGACAAGAGTGTTTTTGGCGGACTGAGCGTCGCCATGGGCGCCGGGTTTGTTGGCCTGGGGCTGATGGTTTTCCTGGCGCAGGTGGGTACCTGGGTCGTGCTGGCTGGCGGCTTCCTGTATGGTATCTCCTATGCCGGTGTTTCGGTGCAGACCCCGCTGACAATGAAAAAAATCTTCGGCAACCGGGATTACAGCCAGATTTACGCTAATATCGCCATGGAGGCTTCGTTGAGTTCGGCTATCGGTTCATCGGCCTGGGGCTTTTTTCTTGATGCAACTAAGTCCTATACTATGTCTTTCGGCGCGGCTATGGGGATTGCAGCCATAGCCTTTGTGGCTGGTTCTATTGCGCTGCAATTAGGCAAAAAAACTTGAACATACAGCTTAGAGTGGGGGAGTCGAATTGCTTTCAGGAATAAAAATTATCGATTTTACCCGCTATTTCCCGGGGCCGGTGGCTACATTGCGTCTGGCCGACCGCGGCGCAGAAGTGATCAAGATCGAAGAACCCACAGGGGACCCGGCCAGATTTATGGATACCATACATGGCGAAGAAGGGTGTGTCTTCCGGTCACAAAGCCGGGGCAAACAGAGCAAGGCGTATGACCTAAAGGACGAAAAACAGCGCCGGCACGTTTTAGAACTGGTCAGAGAGGCCGATGTGGTTATCGAAAGTTTTCGTCCCGGCGTTCCCGCAAGGCTGGGTATTGACTTTGCAAGCCTGTCAGAAATAAATCCTGCATTGGTATACTGTTCTTTATCCGGCTATGGACAAAACACCTCGTTTTCCCGCCTGGCCGGCCATGATTTAAATTACATGGCGCTTAGCGGTGTTCTGGCCCAACTGACCGATGACACCGGAAAACCGATCAAGCCCAATATTGCTTTGGCTGATCTGATTGGGGGTGTTGTGGCCAGTGAAGCTATTTTGGCCGGGCTGGTGTACAGGGAGCGAACAGGAAAGGGCACCTATCTTGATGTTGCTTTAACCGATAGTGTGCTTTCGCTAATGGGACTGCATGTCAGCCATCACTCGGCAACCGGGGAAGAACATGGAATTAATGAACATGGTATTGCCTATAACATCTATGCGACCAAGGACAACCGTTATGTAACTTTAGGAGCCATTGAGGAGAAATTCTGGGTTAATTTCTGTAAGGCAGTTAACCGGGAGGATCTGATACCGGGGCATCGGACAAAACCGGAGACCGGCAATCCCTTTTATGCACAATTAGTGAATGTATTCAAAAGCCGGACTTTCCAGGAATGGTCGGAGTTTTCCACAAAAGTAGATTGCTGCATGGCGCCTGTTTTAGAAACAAGTGAGCTGTCCGCCCATTCTTATGTAAAAGAGAGAGGTTTCATCGAGCATAAGTGGGGGCTTAACTATGTTGGCAGCCACTATACGCCGGGAAAGTCCTTTTTATCTTGTACTGCACCCTATCCTAAATTAGGTGAAAATAACTAGTAAATTTGGAGGTATGAACATGGATTTTAATAAGACTGATGAACAAGAGTTGTTGTTAGACAGCCTGCGCGAGATGGTAGCCAGAGAAGTGACTGAAGACAATATCAAAAATTGGTATGAACAAGGCACAATTGATCCGAAGTTTTCCCGGGCTTTTCTGGACGCCGGCTTCGGACTTATGGGTATCCCCGAAGAGTATGGCGGCACACCGGCGGATATCACCACGATTTTTATGGTTGCTGAAGAACTGACCCGGCTTACTGCCGCTTCGTTCCCCTTCCTGTCCAACGTGCTCAACTTATTTGATATCGTGGAATTCGGTACGCCGGAGCAAATCAGACTGACGGTCGATACTTACAAAAATACAGGTGAGGCCTCTTTTTTGCTGGCGATTTCCGAACCTCAGTCCGGCTCGGACAACAGCGCCATGACGACAACGGCTGTACGCAGGAACGGCAAGGTCTATCTCAACGGCACGAAAACCTTTGTAACCCACGGTGGCACGGCACCCTATTCCCTGATTGTGGCGAAAGACGAATCTCCGGAGATCACAAATAAGAATATGTCAATGTGGCTGATCCCGTCTGATTCCCCCGGGATTAAATTCGCCCCGCTCCATAAAATCGGTCAGAAACCGATCAAGTTTTCGGAGATGTATCTGGACAATGTGGAAACAGACGAAAGCGCCCTTGTCGGCATACAGGGCAAGGGGTTTCTTCAACTGATGAAAAATTTTGAGGTGGAACGGATTTTGATCTGCGTCTTTTCGTTAGGGCTGGCCCAGGCAGCTATGGACGATGCAGCAGCCTATGCCAGCCAGCGAGCCCAATTCGGTCAACCGATCGGCAAGTTCCAAATGATCCAGGAGCTATTAAGCGATATGGAAATCAGAATCAAAAATATGCGGAACATGATTTATGAAACAGCCTGGAAACATGATAATGGCATATCAATCAGACTGGATTCGGCATTATGCAAGCGCTATGTCTGCAAGACGGCGACACAGGTTTGCTCAGATGCGATGCAAATCCTCGGCGGTATCGGCTATACCACAGAAACCAGGGTATCCAGAGCATGGCAGGATGCGCGGGGGTGGGAATTCGCCGGTGGTACCGAGCAGATTATGGTACACATCGCCGGGCGTGAGCTCCTCAAAAAATACGTGAAATAATGGCTAATAATCTTTTCGGGGTGAAATTATGAACATTATAACTTGCTTCAAAGTTGTGCCAGAAGAACAGGATATTATGATAAAGCCTAATGGTGATCTAGCTTTTGAGAGAGCTAAGCTGACAATCAGCAATTACGATCTGAACGGTGTTGAGGCTGGTGCTCAGCTTAAGGAAGCCCATGGGGGAACCGTGGTGGCATTGAGTGTGGGTGCTGCCAGTATTAATGACACCAAGCTGAAAAAGAATGTTTTATCGCGCGGTGCGGACAGCTTGTATCTGGTGGCAGATGAAAGCTTTGCCGGCATGGATACTCATCAAACAGCCTGCGTTTTAAAGGCGGCCATTGAAAAAGTTGGCGAGTATGACCTTGTTCTCTGTGGCGAGGGGTCTGCTGATCTTTACGCTCAGCAGGTTGGCATCCAGGTCGGTCAGTTGCTTAACCTGCCGACAATCAATAGTGTCACGAAAATTACCGTGGAGAACGGCAAAATGATTGTCCAGCGGGCATTGGAAAACGAAGTGGAAACCCTGGAAGTTAGCTTGCCGGCAGTACTATCTGTTACTTCGGACATTAATCTGCCCAGAATCCCCAGTCTCAAGCAAATCCTGGATGCAGGCAAAAAAACTTCGGTAGTTTGGCAGGCCGGCGATATTACTACTGCCAGGCCGGCGCATACCATTGAGGTTCTGGAAACCAAGGCACCAAAACAGGTGAAGCGGAAACAGGAGATCATCGAGGGCGATTCGGATGAGGCAATCGCAAAGTTTATTCAAAAAATCTCTGAGGAATTGAAATAAAGGTGGGCGCTAGAGATGAAAATATTCGTATTTGCTGAAAGAGATAATGCTCTTGCTGAATTATGCAGCGGCGCGCGTAAGCTGGGAGAGCGGGTTGAGGCCATTGTGATCGGGACAGAGGATAAACCCGGAATAACGGTAGATAAGATATGGCTTATTCCGCCGCAGAACGGGGTTATGGTGGAGGATTATACCGATACTATTGCCGCGCTTTTGCAAAAAGAGACCCCTGATCTGTTGCTGGTTGAGTCTACCAAACGGTGCAAAGTAATTGCCGGACGTGTAGCAGCGATTATAGGCGCAAGCGTTATAACCGATGTCATGGAGTTTACTCCAGGCATGGAAGCCAGCCGGCTGGTATATGGCGGCGTCGCAGTACGGAAAGAGAAAGCTGCCGCAGCCACCGCGATTGCTATGGTAGGGTCCGGTGTATTGGAAAGCTGTTCAGGGGCAGCAAGCCAAGGCATAGTCGAAACCATTGCATTTGTTGAACCCGGCGTCAGAATAAAAACGATCAGTAAAGAACAAAAGCCTAAGGTTTGCGTTGATTTGCCCAGCGCTAAGCGGGTTGTCGGCGTTGGCCGGGGTATTGTTAAAGAAGAAGATTTGGCAATGATTCGACAGCTCGCAGACGCGATCGGGGGTGAAGTGGGCTGCACCCGCCCTATTGCCGAAGCCGAGCGGTGGATGCCCAAGGAGACTTATGTTGGCGTATCAGGCTTAATGCTGGCTCCGGAAGTCTATATAGCGCTGGGTATTTCCGGTCAGGTGCAGCATACGGTTGGCGTAAACCGGTCGAAAGTGGTTATTGCGATTAACAAAGATAAAAATGCTCCAATCTTTAAACAAGCCGATTATGGTATCGTCGGTGATCTCTATAAGGTCGTTCCTGCAATGATCAATAAGCTGAAATAGCCTTAACTATAAGGCGTAAGGACAAAGCGAAAAAACTGAGAAACAGTTTTTCGCTTTAGCCTTAAAAGTAATCCGAAAGAGGGCTGAATGATGTCTGATGACCGATTTGACGTAATAATTGTTGGCGGCGGAATTGCAGGTACTGTTGCCGGCTACCTGTTGGCCAGGGAAGGCCTGGCGGTGATGCTGGTGGAGCGGGGCAATTACGCCGGCAGTAAGAATATGACCGGGGGCCGCATTTATAGTTATGGCCTGGGAAGAATTTTCCCGAACTTCGTCCAGGAAGCCCCGCTGGAGAGGAAGATTACCCGGGAGAAGATCAGCCTTATGACGGCAGAAAGCAATGTAACCCTGGATTTTTACTCAGAAATGTTAGGGCTGCCTGGCAGTGATTCGTATTCTGTGCTGCGGGGCGTCTTTGACCAGTGGCTGGCGGAAAAGGCGGAAGAAGCCGGCGTACAGCTGGTAGCCGGGATCCGTATCGATGATTTACTTGTCCGGGAAGGAAAGGTGTGCGGTGTTATCGCCGGCAATGATGAGCTGGAAGCTGATATTACAATTTTAGCTGATGGCGTCAATTCTCTTCTTGCCCAGAAGATTGGCTTCTGTGAGGAGCTGAAACCACACCAGGTTTCGGTTGGGGTAAAGGAGGTCATTGGCTTGCCTGCAAGGGTGATTGAGGACCGGTTTGGTTGTCGTGAGAAGGAAGGGACAGCCTGGCTGTTCGCGGGAACTCCCTCCGGGGGAAGATCCGGTGGCGGTTTTCTCTATACGAATAAAGAGAGCATTTCTTTAGGAATCGTCTGCACGCTCAGTGATTTGGTGAATGGCACCAAGTCAGTACCGCAGCTGCTGGAGGATTTTAAGCAGCATCCGGTGCTTGAGCCGCTGCTCACAGGCGGGGAGCTCATCGAGTACTCCGGTCATATGGTTCCCGAAGGGGGGCTGGCTATGGTGCCCAGGATAGTCGGTGACGGCATACTGGTGGTCGGCGACGCGGCCGGCTTTTGCCTCAATCTCGGGTATGCCGTACGGGGGATGGACTTTGCCGTAGTCTCAGCCGAGTGTGCGGCTAAAGCGGTGCTGGCAGCTAAGCAAGCGCAGGATTACAGTGAGGCTTCGCTAACGTGTTACCAATCTTTTCTTGACAACAGCTGTGTCATGAAGGATTTGAAGCATTATAAGAACTTTCCGCACTTTCTTGAGACAACACCGCGCATTTTCAATAGATATCCCCAGCTGGCGGCCGATATGCTGACAGACCTGTTTGTCGTCAACGGCCAGCCGGCAGAGCCGATTATGAAAAAAATGCTGAGACATGTGAAAAAAGTCGGCCTGACCAATCTTGCTATTGACGGCTGGAAAGGAGCGCGGTCGGTGTGAACCCTGTAAATGTAGATCAGAAACTTAGCCTGAATAAATTTTATGTTGATGAAGGATATGCTCACATTGTTTTGAAGCAAGGCAAGCTTGATTTGCTGGAATTTAAAAAGCTAGTGCTGGCTTGCCCTGCCGGCCTATATCAAATTGACGAAAAAGGCGATGTTCATTTTGATTACGCAGGCTGCGTCGAATGTGGAACATGCCGGGTGCTGTGCGGTAAAACGATACTGGAAAAATGGGAGTATCCCCAGGGGACTATGGGGGTCGAGTTCAGATGGGGCTAAGTTGCCGCAGTTTTCAGCGGCTTCCCGATTACTGGGCGGAAAATACTCCGGAGCGTGAGGCCATTTTTGACGGATGCCGGCGGATGTCATACCACGAACTAACAGAAGAAAGCCGGCAGCTTGCAGCGGCTTTGACCAAAGCGCACATTGCCAAAGGGGATAAGGTTTTTGTGGTATTGCCTAATTGGCATGAGTTTATCACCTTATTTTTTGCCATTGCCAAAGTGGGAGCCATCCTCGTGCCCTGTAATAGTATTTTGACGGAAAACGAAAAGCGGGAACGGTTGGCAAGTAGTCAGGCTAAAGCAGTTTTTGTCGCCGGTAAGGCTGATTTGGCCTGGTTGCATACCGACAAATATTCTTGTGCAGTTTTTACCGTCCGCTTTAGCGAGAAAGGCTATTTGTCTTTGGCCGATTTAATTAAGCTTGGCAAGGATTGCTGCAACGGGGAGGTTAAGATTGATCCCTGTGAAGATGTGTTTGCGATTATGTTCACGTCAGGAACTACGGGACACCCAAAAGGGGTGGAACTGACTTTCAACAATTTGTTGCAGGCGGCGGTCAATATCGGTGATCGCCTGAACTGTGCGGCAGAGGATGCTTTTCTGGTGCCAGTGCCTTGCTCCCACCTGTTTGGCATTGTGACGGGAATACTTATCCCCCTTTTTTTTGGCGGAAAAATTGTCCTGATGACCAAGCACGACTCACGGGAAGCCCTGAGTCTGATTGAACAGGAAAAAATCACCGTCCTTTATGGTGTGCCAACGATGTTCGTCCGGGAACTGCAGGAATACCGGCAGTATAAAAAGGATATAAGCTCTTTGCGAACAGGAATTGTTGCCGGAGCTATCTGCTCAGAAGAGTTGGTAAAGCAATTATACACAGAATTTCACTGTAATATCATGGTTGCCTACGGCTCAACAGAAACGGTGTCGGTTTCTATGACAAGCTCTGACGATGATATTACATTACGCAGCAATACAGTGGGTAAGGCGTTTGCCGGTATTAAAGTTAAGGTTGTTGATGATCAGGGCCAGCCGGTCAAGGCGGGAGAAGTCGGTGAACTGGTTGTTACAGGCTATGGCGTTATGAAGGGCTACTATAATATGCCGGATAAAACCAAGGAGGCATTCGATGCGGCGGGCTGGCTTTTAACCGGGGACCTGGCAACCATTGATGCGGCTGGCTATATTAAGATTGTGGGACGGAAGAAAGAGATGATTATTCGCGGCGGCTATAATATTTATCCGGCTGAGGTTGAAGAGATATACCGCCATAATCCGGAGGTTATCGACGTGTGTGTTCAGGGAATCTCACACGACACCCTGGGAGAGCAGACCTGTGCCTGGATTCAATTGCTGGACAACAGTGCCGAAACGGCCGCAACACTGCGCGAATATGCCAAAGATAAAATCGCCAAATATAAGGTTCCCGACAAAGTCATTCTGGTGGACGAACTGCCCCGGCTGGATAATGGCAAGATTAATAAAAAGGCGTTGTAGGAATAACAGGTGAGTTTGAGTACCGCTATCAGCGCATATTCATGTGGAGGAATGATGATGAGAAAATTATTGATTTGGATGTTTGCAGTACTATTGATGTTTGCTTTTACGGCAACCGGTTTTGCAGCTGCGTTTGTCGATATGCCGGCAGATCACTGGGCCTACGATGCGGTGATCAAATTGGCCAAGGCTAATTTGATCGAGGGGTATAGCGACGGCACTTTCCGGGGCGATAAAGCCATGAGCCGTTATGAGGTCTCGTTTCTGGTCGCACGGGCCATCGAAAAATACGAGGTGGCTGATGCCGGGCAAAAGAAGCTCATTGATAAGCTGTCGATTGAGTTTGCCACCGAGTTGAATAAAATGGGGATACGTATGGCTAAAGTTGAAACAAAGACCAATAGCTGGGTGAGTGGTGGCGACATGCGCTTCCGGTATCATGTTAATGCTCCCAAGACTCCCGGATCATCAAAACTAGGATCTGCTGACAACTTTGATTGGCGGGGGCGGATCAGATTCTCCGGACAACTCAATGATAACTGGACAGCAACTGCCCGCATTGCCTCGCCGTGGAGCAACCGGTTCGGCAATTCGGATGGGAATGTCGGCTCAGTAGCCAATATCGATGTCTTTAATATGAAGGGCGCCAATATACTGGGTTTTGACTCGGTCAAGATTGGCCGGGACTCGTTTGCTGCAGGCCATAACATGATCTCGAAATCGGCTTCAGTAGACGGTATCTGGCTTAACGATACACTTGCAGGCGGCGTTTTTATGGGCTTTGTCGGCAACACCAAGCAGGCTACTGGCGGCAAGGCGAACACCCTTTCACTGGGGCAGTTTACCTGGAAGCCACAGAAAGATCTGAGGTTTGGTGTCGGCTATTACTGGGCGGACATCCCGGGAACCAGCAAAACCGACGGGACAGGGGACCTGATGGCCGACAACGGTGCGCAGTTCGACAGCTCCCGGGGCTATGACCTGTTCTTTGCTTATGATATGTCTAAAATGACGCTGCTGGGCGAGTATATCGGCAGCACGCTGCAAAACCCTGTAAATATGCCGGGCAGCCCGAAAGGCTGGTCGGTACAACTGAGCAACGGCTCAGGACCAAGTTCTAAAGCCTTCTTCGGCAATACGCCTATGACTAATCCCAAGAAAATCGGCGATACTGCCTGGTTAGTCGGTTACCGCCGGGTTCAAAGCGGTACCACTCCCGTAAGCCTCGGCGGCTTTGATCAAATGGCGGTAGCATCTCCTTCCCAGGCCTATAATGTATTCACACACGGCACCGACAATGTGAAGGGGTGGACCTTCTCGCTTGAGACTGTACCGGACAAAAACATTACTCTCAATTTAACTGTTCAAAAGCTGAGTATCGTAAATAGGGGGTTGACCCAGAAGTTAACCAGTGATGATTTGGATACTACCACTGTCTTTACCGCCAACTATTGGTTCTAAGGTTATCAAGTAAACAGGGACTGGCTGATCTATTCAGCCGGTCCCTGTTTATTTGGGCTATGCAACCTATCTATGCTTAAAGGTATTTACATCGCTGAGCAGCTGCTGCAATCAGTTTCAGGCGTACGTCCGGATAGGCCTTGTAATATCATGAGCAACAAGATACATGGCTAAAAACCATTTTGTAAGGTCAACACGGGTTTTCTCTATAATCGTACCCACAGTCACCGTAGCCTGATGACCAGCCAATTATCTTTCATCGATTGCGATGAAGGCTTACGAAACGAACAAGTTTACTTAGATTTTGTATTATAAGGAGCTTATTGAGTTGTCATTATTTTGAGTTTTATTACTTTTTTCGACTTATTTTGATAATTCTGTAGACTAATAGCGGTAAAAGCACTATAATCTACTTAACGATTAATTGTATAGACAAGTTTATGATTTAAAAATGGTTAAAACAGTAAATATAAGGCATACTTGTCGAAAGGCAAGGACGCAAAGCCATGGGTCTAAAGGCTGTACGCCTATGATTGCCAGGTTGCAAATTCGGTTCTAAATCGATAATGACAGGCCTGCATAGACAGGTCTGTCATTTTAATTTATTTCAGTGCCGCCCTGTAAGGGGCGATTCCCGAGCAGCAACAAATGCGAAGAACCAGTTGCTGCAGATATCATTTAGGCACAGAAAGATAGATTTTGCATGAATCAGGAGTTAAACACGAAAGGAGGCAGGGAGTATTACCAATGATATATGTCGATGAGCAGAAAGCGCATATATGCTAAAGACCACTGACCACACCGAATGGAGATGTTGAATATGAAAAGTATCAAAGCAAAACTTTCAGCTATAGTTATCACTTTATTTGTTATCGCCCTTGGCGTGCTGGCGGGGCTTAACTTCTGGCAATCACAAAAAATGCTAGTACAGGATGTCGAGAATGAAATTGCGCTTACGGCCCAGACAAATGGTGAAGCAGTCGGCATGTGGCTTGAGGGCCATAAGAAAGAACTGGAGGCAATCTCCCGGTCCCCCGTTATGATTAACGGCAGTCGTGAAAGCCGGGTGTCTTACATTATCGCGGAAATTAACAATAATAAGCTGTATGAAAATATTTTTTGGACTGATGCGAACGGTGACTACATTGACACCCGGGGTATAACCGGCAACTCAAAAAGTCGACCCTATTTCGCCAGTGCGATTGCGGGGAATACTTTTATTACAGATCCGATTATATCGCCGACAAGCGGCAAGCTGGTCGTGGTCATTGCTACCCCGATTAAAGCCGATGGCCGCATTGTCGGAATTTTAGCAGGAGCCATCAATATTGAAGAAGTGGAAAAACGTATTCTCGGTATAAAGGTGGCGCAAACTGGCTATGCCTATGTTCTGCGGACAGATGGTACGATTATTGTTCATCCGAATAAAGAAATAATGAATAAAGTTAATGTTAACAATGATCCAAATGCAACCCCCCCATTAAAGGCTGCCGTTGAAAAGATGCTAAAAGGCGAAAAGGGGATTGCCGGTTATGACTATGCGGGGATAGAAAAATACTTGGCTTACGCGCCAATTACGGGAACCTCCTGGTCAATTGGTGTGACTGTTCCAACTACTGAGGCCAGGGCGCAACTGAGAACCTTTGCCTGGATTTCATTGATTACTATTGTCACAGTACTTATTTTAGCTATTCTTGTTATCCTGGTTGCATCTGCGCGTATTGCCAGACCGCTGCAAATATTAGAAGGAGTAGCTAACCGTATTGCCGGCGGCGATCTTAGCATAACGAATATTAATGTAAATTCCCAGGATGAATTGGGACGCTTAGCAAGGGCTTTCGAAATCATGGTAGATAACCTGCGTAATCTTGTGCGTAAAATTGACACTTCGTCAGAACTGGTAGCAGCCTCGGCTGAGGAATTAACCGCCAGCGCGCACCAGTCTTCGCAGGCAGCGAATCAGGTAGCTGGTTCCATTGCCGATGTTTCTAAGAGGACGGAAGAACAACTGAATGTAGCAAACAATACTTCCGCAGTCGTACAACAGATGTCAGATAATATTCAGCAAATCGCCGTTAATGTGAATCTAGTGTCGGAGCAATCAGCCCAGGCTATGGAAAAGGCTGACGAAGGTAATAAATCGGTTGATAAAGCAGTTAGCCAAATGGCGCATATTGAACAGACTGTGAATAAATCAGCTGGCGTTGTAGCTAATTTAGGTGAACGGTCTAAAGAAATAGGGCAAATTATTGATACTATCTCCGGTATTGCCGGGCAAACCAACCTGCTGGCACTTAATGCCGCTATTGAAGCTGCGCGGGCCGGTGAACAGGGACGGGGGTTTGCCGTAGTGGCAGAAGAAGTCCGTAAATTAGCCGAGCAGTCTCAAGAAGCAGCTAAGAAAATCGCTGAATTGATTAGCGAAATTCAGGGTGATACCAATAAAGCCGTAATCGCCATGGATGAAGGAACACGTGAAGTAAAGCTGGGTGCAGAAGTAGTTAACGCCTCCGGCCAGGCTTTTCTGGAAATTACTGCCCTTGTTACCCAGGTATCAGGACAAATAGGGGAAATCTCTTCAGCCATAAAGCAAATGGCTAACGGCAGCCGGCAAATTGTCGATTCGGTAAATCAAATAGATGACTTGAGTAAAAAAACATCTGGAGAAGCTCAGACAGTGGCTGCAGCGACCGAAGAACAATCGGCATCAATGGAGGAAATTGCATCATCAAGTCAGGTATTGGCTAAACTAGCGACGGACCTCAGAGAAGCTGTTAATAAGTTTGTTGTGTGACAGACTATTCCGGCCTAACGCCCCTTCGCCGCCCTCTTCCACAATTATATGTAAAAGCATATAT
>NZ_DATMXX010000195.1:0-4515 GCF_035561255.1 Sporomusa sp.
ATTTTGCGAAAGGAAAGATTATTTATGAAAATTACGAGTATGAAAAAAAGGCTTCTGCTAATCTTGCTTCCCTTTTTTATTCTGATTTTTGGGTTACTGCTGGGGGTTAATTATTATTGCGCAGAACAAGCTTTGCTGGCAAGTGTTGATGAGAATGCAATTGCGATTGGGAATGATTATTCTAATCGGATTGAGGCCTACGTACAGGGAGCAATGCTACAACTGGAGGCCTTTTCTACGACGAAAGCATTATACAATCCGGCTGATAAGCAGCAACTGCTGGCGGCTTTGCAGGATTGTGCAAAGCGTTTGGGTCACCTGGAGAATGTAACCTATATCGCTACCGATGGCTCGGCCCTTCGCCCTGATGGAACGACGACCCAGCTCGGCGAACGAGAATATTTTAAACAGGTTGTCGCCACCAAGAAGTCGCTGGTTTCTGAGGTTCTGGTTTCAAAAACTACCGGGAAAATTGCCGTAAATGTGGCGGTACCACTTCTTTATAACGATCAGTTGACTGGCGTGTTAACTGGTACCGTTTCCCTGGAGAAATTGACTGCCCTGATTAAAGACATGCAGTTCCTGGCTACCGGGTATGGAGCTATTGCCGACAATACCGGCAAGCTGATTATTCATCCCAAACTGCCGGAGCTTGTTGGTAAATTAAATTTTACCGAAAAAAAGGTGAATCCTGCGCTTAATATGAAAGAATCTGAGCTGGATGATCATTTTATCAGCCTGTTTAAAACAGCTGCTGAAACCGGCAAGCCAGTGAGGGGGACTTACAAATTTGTTGATGGCATAACTAAAATTGGTGTATTTACGCCAATCGTACTGCCGGGAAATCAGCAATGGATTCTGATTGTAACCGCACCGGAGGCTGAGGCCACGCAGGCGATAACCTCATTAACCTATGCAATGCTGACCGGATCCCTCTTGTGTCTTATTCTGGCTACCGTGTTTATCATCTTTATCAGTAGAATTCTTTCCAGGCCGATTAGCTTAATCAGGGACGAATGCCTGCTGTTAGCGCAGGGGGACCTTCGTGACCAGCCGGAACGGGTTTTTTCTCACGATGAAGTAGGGCAGTTGGCGCAAGGTTTTCAGGAAATGCGCAACAGCCTGAGAGCCCTGGTAACCAATGTACTTTCTCAGTCTGAATTATTAGCGGCTTCCAGTGAACAGTTAACGGCAAGTGCCCATCAATCTGCAGATGCGGCTAATCAGGTTGCCGGTTCGATCACGGAGATTGCCCAGGGGGCAGACAGCCAGGTAGCAGCAGTTGGTCAGATCACTGCAAGGTCACAAGCGATGGCTGAACAAGTAAATCAAATCTCACAAGCAACAAAAGAATTATCTCAAATTGCAGAAGATACAGCAGAGGCAGCAAAACAAGGCCGTAAGTCTGTTGATCAAACCGCAGAGCAGATGAGCGAGATCGGTGAGAACACAGATACTACCCAGGCGACAATTGAGGAATTAAGCAAAAGCTCCCAGGAAATCAGAGAAATCGTTACCCTCATAGCCTCTATTGCCGGGCAGACCAATCTACTGGCTCTAAATGCAGCAATTGAAGCAGCGAGGGCGGGGGAACAAGGACGCGGATTTGCGGTAGTAGCAGAAGAAGTCCGTAAGTTAGCCGAACAATCCAATCACGCTGCCAGTAAGATCAGTGCATTGATTGAAAAAAATGAGTCGAATCTCAACGAGGTTGTCATGATTACGAAAAATGGAACTGCCGGCATACAAACAGGTATTTCTCTTGTTCACAGTACCGGAGAGAGTTTTAACAATATAGCTGACTCCATTCTGGCCATAGCCAGGCAGGTTCAGGATATTGCGGCAGCGATACACCAGATCGATACAAGCAATGCAACCTTAGTTCAATCAATTCATGAAATTGATGCATCCAGTGCAAATGCTGCATCCCAGTCGCAGACTGTTTCGGCAGCGACTGAAGAGCAGTCGGCATCGATGCAACAGATTGCTTCATCCAGCCAAAGTCTGGCCGTACTGGCTACAGAATTACAGGCTGGCATAGCAAAATTCCGGTTATAACCGGATAATATATAGCTTGTTTCCTGTAAAAACTCCTGTCAGATCCAGTGGATTGGCAGGAGTTTTTTATTTAAGTGAGAAATATGCTGGTTAGATAATTAAAAGAATACACAGTATAGGAGCGTCATTAGCATGGATAAAAAACATCTTTTTATTTGCTACCCGAAATGCACGACTTGTCAAAAAGCAAAGAAATGGCTTGATGACAATGGTATCGAATATGAACAGCGGGATATTAAAGAGCACAACCCAACAGGTACCGAGCTGGACAATTGGTGGCGGAAAAGCAATCTTCCACTCCGCAAACTATTTAATACTAGCGGACTTTTGTACAAGTCATTGTCGCTGAAGGATAAACTGGCAAAAATGTCTGATGCGGAGCAGCTTGCTTTGCTTGCAACCGACGGGATGCTTGTTAAACGGCCGCTGTTGATTACCGGCGATAAAATCTTAGTAGGGTTTAAAGAACCGGAGTGGGAGGCTCTCCGATAGCGGGCTTAGAGCTTACCGGAACGGATAATCGCATAAAGCAGCCAAATAAACATGACCATGGCAATCGCGAAGCCAATTTCGACAATGGGAAGCTTCCACAACAGGGAATATTGCCCGGCAATACTTAAACTGACGATAATACTGGACATAATGAGACTAAACGCCAGCAGAATTATGCTGAAGGACAAGCGGTTACTAATCCGGTCCTGCGTCTTCAGGATATGTTCTATCTCTGGAATGGCAATCTCTAAATGCAATCGCCCGCGTCTGACAATCGAGCGTAATTCATGAAAATACTGCGGAAAACTGATGAACAGCTCACCAAAGTCGTTGATATTTTGTAATAATGCTTTCGTAAGATTTTTGGGATGCAGGCGTTCCAGCAACAATTTCTGGCCGAACGGCTCAGCAATATCAAGAATACTTAAACCAGGGTCCAGTTTTTCCACGACCCCTTCCATGGTAAGTAACGCCTTCCCTACTAATACCAGATCGGCAGGAATTTTTATTTTGTGCTTCAGGGAGACGGCAAATATACTGCTGATTGCTTCACCAAGACTGACCTTGCTTAACGGAACACCATAGTATTTTTCCTGTAATAGATCAATATCTTCTCTGAGCTGCAGCCTGTTGACCGTATCGGGGACAACCCCGATACGGAAAATGGCTTTGGTTAAGTCATCCGAGTTTTGACGCATTAAGCCGATAACTACAGAAGACAGGTTATACTTCATTTCAGCACTGAGACGGCCAACCATCCCAAAATCCAGAAAGGCAATGATTTCTCCCGGCAAAACGACGACATTCCCCGGATGCGGGTCACCATGGAAGAAACCCTCCATAAAGATTTGGTGAAAGATCCCTTTGGCAAAGCGCTCTGCTAAAAGCGAAAGATTATAGCCTTGCTGCTCTAATTTTTCGCTTTTGCTTATTTTGATTCCCTCGATATATTCTGCCGTTAACACTTTCCTTGTCGAATAATCCCAATAGACCTTGGGAACGTAAATCATGGGATTGTTGATAAATTGCTTTGAAATTTTTTCGGCATTGCGGGCTTCACTCGTATAATCAAGTTCGTTGCGAAGAGCTTTCGCGAACTCATCGATCATATCCACAAGTTGATAGGTTTCCGCCCAATGAAAGCGACGTTCCGCCAGGCTAGCCAGTTCATAAAGAATTTCCAAATCGGTTTCGATATCGGCGGCGATGTTTGGTCGCTGAATTTTTACCGCAACTGTCTCGCCTGTTTTTAAAACTGCCTGGTGAACTTGTCCGATAGAAGCTGCCGCCAGCGGCTCTGGCTCAAAATGCTGAAAGATTTCTTCCAGTGTTCCCCCTAACTCTGCTTGAAGCACAGAACGTACTTCTTCAAAGGGAAAGCCGGGTACCTTATCCTGCAGCTTTTCTAATTCGCCAATAATCTCCGGGGGAAGAAGGTCCGGCCGCGTACTGGCAATCTGACCTAGTTTGACATAGGTTGGCCCTAATTGTTGAAAAACCAACCTAATTCGCTCACCTACGCCCCCGGTATTGTTTTCGGTAAATACCGGCCGTACGCGTTGGTAATAGGGAACCTTCTGGGATAAACCCATCTCTTCCACAATATAGTCAAAGCCTTGACTTAGCAGCGCGGCAGCAATTTCACGGTAGCGATTAATGTGGCGCACTCTCTTTGCAAACATAAATACCCTCCTGACTTATTAACCCCCTGTTGGACACCGTTCTAAAGACGAATTTGAATAATATTACCTTTTGTAGCTGTGTATACTTGTCACTGTAAATCCATGATTTTCTCAGTATAAAACTCTACTCCAACAGGCATAGTAAAGCAATAAAAAAGCTATCATTTTTGAAAATGCAAAATAGCAATACCACTTTTAGAGGAAGTGAGCTTGTTGAAAAAAGTGGGCTTAGCTTTGTGCGGCGGCGCAGTAAGGGCGTTAGCCCATATTGGTGTGTTAAAGG
>NZ_DATMXX010000196.1:0-10532 GCF_035561255.1 Sporomusa sp.
AAGTTATTTTTTCTAGCCGCTATTCTTAGCAGAGTTATAACTATATTGGAACAGACCGCTAAAAGCCCACAGGAACAACAAGAACTAGCCACCCTATGCTGCAGCTAGTTCTCTTGCGAATTCCAGTTGTTATTCATGACCTTATTCTCATCAGTAGTCGTTGTTGCGTCTCCCCGCTTAGCCCCCGGCGATTGCTTAACGCTGCCAATAGGGTGGTTTCGGTCCAACCAACGCAAGAAAATGGTTATAGATTCGCGGCGGATTATCTTTTTTCAAGATACAAATCTTTATACTGTGGGGGGCAGTGCCATGTAAACAGGAATGGGCTACACTCCCTGAAACGATGGCATCACACCAAATGTAACCAAAGATGAAAGCCTCCGGGGATGACTCCTTTACGCCGCCACTAACCAGGTCCCAGAGGGGATTGGACACCTCACTAACATATACCTGGGCAATCTCCCAGCTATTCCATTGTCTGCGCACAGAAACCAGTTCCATTGCGTCAACCGGTTTATTAATTTTTGCTTTTGGTTTTGGCTTTGACTTCATATGGTCCCCCCTCTCATATCTATATTTTAACTCATTTGTCAATTTGTTTATATTAAGAAGATTATTACCAGGAATCAGTCCTGCTAACAAGGTTACTTTTATGTCTGCAAAATCTGTCTTTACCGCAGTAATTCCTTCCACTTCGGCTCGACCAGCATAGATAGCTTCAGCAAATGCTACTGTGCGTCGGATAACAGTCGGGTGGGTTAACTCAGTCATAATAATGGTAAAGCCGCACCGGAATAAGCGGCATGCGATACCGGTGGCTATATCACCGGCCCCTTTAATAAGAACAACTTGGCTCATGAATACCTCCAGCTAGTATCCAAATGAGTTAGCAGCCTTACTCCCGATTAAGGCTTTCAGCAAGTTGGTCCATACGCTGCCCCATGATATTTGCCTGTTGAACTGCCTCCGTTAAATGAGAAATAGCTGCGGCAATTTGAGATATTACAGTGTCCATTTGATGTACTTGCCTTGTCGTTCCGGCACTTTGTTCCTGAATAGCCCGGACAATGATCTCACCTTTTTTGATTGACTCAACGCTGTGTGCAGCCAGCTTACGAATTTCTCCGGCTACAACCCCAAAACCACGCCCTTCATCGCCGACCCTGGCAGCCTCGATCGCGGCATTTAACCCCAAAAGGTTGGTTTGGTCGGAAAGTGTTTTAATCATCTGCAAAACTTCATTGGTTTCTTTAACTTTCAACTGTGATTCTTCCGCATATCTTGCCAATTCTTTGCTTGTACTTGTCACTTGCTGAGTCTGAGCAAATATTTCCTCAGAAGTACTGGCTAAAACACTTATATTATCAGTAAGCGTGGCAGCTAGTTCTTTTAGGGCTTCTTGCTGCTCAATCGTCTCATACGCGCACACCGAACCGATAACTTCATTGTCTTGATTGTAAATGGGAACAGCAATCGCAATCAATACCTGTCCGTAAATGGCCTTATCCAGACGCGCCGTTACTCGCCGCTTTCCCTCCATAGCGCGGGAAATTGCGTTTCCACCCTTTAATACCGTCCCTGGTTTAATCTTTAGATCTATTTTCGTCCCCGGCTTATAAAAAAGAATCTTCTCACGATCAGTGAAACTGAGACCAACACCGCTAATAAACAACTCACTGATTTGTGGAAGAACATATAAAAACCGTTCAACTATCTCTTGATTGCGTTCTGGCATTGTGCTTGCGCCTCCTTTAGTTTGACAACCTTCTGCGACAGAAAATAAGGCTTCTCGGTCTTTTAAATCGAGAAGCCTTTTTGGGGATGCCCTACAATGATTTTACTTTGGCCAGAAGATCAATATCTTCTGGTGAAACTGCCTGGATCACGATGCCATGCGGGTTTGGCTTACCTTGCTGGTCAACATTTACAAATGTTATAAAGCCGTCTACAACAAACTCATCAGACGGATGAAGCACTATTTTTACGTAGGCCACCAGGCTGGTCCTGCCGGCAGTTATAACTTTGCTCTCGCAGCGTATAAGACTGCCCTTCTTTACCGGCCTAGTGAAAACCATTCCATGAATTTTTGCGCAGACGGTGGCTTCCGGCGAAGTAAGTGAAGATACAGCTATAAAACCAGCCTCAACAAACCATTCCGCTCCCCGTCCAGCAAATAAAGTGCCATGATGATTTAAATCTCCACCTTTTACTAAACGGCACATCGATACTGTTTTGACCTCCAACTCTGTTCCCCCTTATATTTCATAGAATACTCAATTCAAGTATTCCGACCTCGTTCCTTACTTCCACAATGGTCGCGCCCCAGAACCTTCTACATTAGAAGGCCGTTTATATAAGAGGCTAGTTATTTGCGGTAATCTCAGTTCCCTTCGTTTCTTTCATCATTAATACCAGTGCAGCAGCTACAATGAAAGCGAGCGATGCCGTGCCGATAGCCATACTAAAGCCAACTTTCGGAATTAAATAAGTAATGATTATCGGTCCAACAAAGACTACCGCACGTCCCCCGTTGTAACAGAATCCGGTTCCAGTGGCCCGAACTTCCGTAGTATACAGTTCAGAAAATAAAGCCCCATAACCACTATAATATCCTGTGAAATAGCCCAGGATTATGCCCACCAGGGGTAGATATGCCAGGCCGCTATTAGTGACGGTGTAAATAAACAATGGAATTATCAATGCCATTGCCACAAAGAATGCAGCAAAAATCGGACGTCTGCCATATCTGTCTGCCAAAAGCCCAAACATTAGATATCCGCAGAAAGCACCAATACTGGTCCAGATCATAAATTCGGCACCTTTGGTAATTCCAAGATTCAGTGTTTTGTCAATATAAGTCGGCAAAAATGTAAACAACGTCCACCAACCATACATGCCAAAGCTTGAGACTCCAAGACCCAAAAGGGTATTACGCAAGTTTTGGGCATTGAATAATTGAACAAGAGGCATGGCAGTTGTAGTATTCACGGGTTGAGATGCCTGCATTTTTTTACGTTCCAGCCAGATTGAAGATTCTTTTACAAAGAACAACACTCCTATAAAGACAAGAACAGTAGGAATTATTGTGGCGTAGAACATTCCTCTCCACCCATATAGAGGGATTAAAGTATATGCAAACACAGCCGCCGCAAGTAGCCCAAAAGTCCATCCAGTTTGTAATGTCCCAACTGCAACCCCCCTGCTTTTTGCAGGCCATATTTCAGAAACTAAAGCCATTGCTGCCGGCCATAACCCGCCGAGGCCAAAACCGACAAGACCTCTATAGATATATAGTTCATTTAACGACGAGGCAGTACCTGTCAAGAGGTTAGCGGTGCCGTATAAAAAAATGGATAGTAACACGGTTGGTTTACGTCCGATTTTGTCACTAAGACTGGCAATTACTATTCCACCAATTGCAGTAGCTGCTAAGAATACCGATACTACGCTAAAAGCCTGCGCCATAGTAACGTTTAGATCTTTTATTATTGAAGGTACGGCGTAAGCATAGATAGTAGCATCCATGGCATCAAATAACCAGGCCCCGAATAACCCCATTAAAGTAACCCCATGAACCTTAAAAGCGCCAAAGAAGGACGAAAATATGTCTGTCACTTGGATATTTGTATTGCCTGGTACAGTCTTTACTTCCATTTTAAAACCTCTCTTTTTTGTAGCAATATGAACCCAATCGGAGCATAATTTTAAAAAAGACTTGAAAAACTTTAAGTTTTCATGGCAGAATAGACATGGATATGCTGTTTGCAGCAGCATATTCGTCAACCGGCGTTGAAAAGCATCTTACCATTCGTTCAGAGTGAGGGCTGTTCAACGCCTTTTTCATTTTCATTACAAAGGCAGGTTGCGCATCTTCAGCAATCATGGTTTTTGAGCACCGGCATTCAATTCTTCTTGTTTTCGAATTGCTCGCCACACTTTTTCCGGCGTTAGCGGTAAGTCTTTGATTTTAACACCTACCGCATCCCGCACGGCCTCTGCGATAGCAGCGGTCGGTGATATTACCCCGCTTTCACCAAGACCTTTGGCACCATGAGGACCTGATCCGTCTTGATTTTCAATAAATGCACTTTTCATGTCGTGGGGTATATCCATGGCAGTAGGTATTCTATAATCGATTAGTCCACCATTCTTCAGCCGCCCCTGGGAATCAAATATTAATTGTTCAAATAGTGTGTGGCCCAGCGCCATAATTGACGCACCTTCTTCCTGGGCCTTAGCTTGCAGCGGGTTTATGGCTTTGCCTACATCGCTGACATTTACTAATTTAGTGACTTCTACTTTGCCAGTTTCAGCATCCACTTTCACTTCTGCCGCAGTGAAAATCATTTCCCAGAAGTCGGTTAATCCACCTAATGGATGTTCCAGATCTTTAGTGCCTTTAAATGTACCTTTACCGATGATTTCCCCTTGATTGACCCCCAAATACATTTTCAAAAGATCCGGGTATGATATCGCTAGTCTGCAGCCCGTAATTACCCCACCAGACGCGTTCACCTCCTCTCCCTCATCATTCAGATTCAACTCATGCGCCATTGCTTTTATTTGATCTAATAGGTCCTGACAAGCCAACTCAACAGCATTACCCATGCTTACTGTAGAACGGCTCCCTGCTGTTGATAAATCAAAAGCCACTGCGGCTGTATCGCCCATGATCACTGTAATTTGTTCTACCGGTAACCCTAGCGCCTCGGCAGCGATTTGTGCCATCACGGTTCGAGCGCCCTGCCCCATTTCGGTAGTTCCAACGCTTACAGTGAGACTATCGTCCGCATGAAGTTTTACAATTGCATTTGAGACTGCAGCAGGGATGGGATTTTTTATACCAATCGCGATCCCTCGCCCAGTATTTTCTTCTTTATCGTTAGTCCACCCGATCATATTAGCTGCTAATTGAAGACCTTGTTTCCAATCCCCGTCTACCGGCGTGTCGCCTGGTACTAGAGTCTCACCCTTCTCTGGTATGTTTAAGAGCCTGATCGCTAATGAGTCAATGCCTAACAGTTGGCTAGCCTCGTTCATCTGAGACTCGATGGCCCATACGATTGGCGGCATACCAAAACCGCGCATCGCTGTGGCCGGTACAGTATTTGAGTATATCGCCTTCGCCGCAATCCTCGCGTTAGGAGTTCGATATGGTCCACAACCCAAATAACCCGCTTTAGCGACTATTCGCGGTGCAGCATCGGCATAGGCCCCCATTAAGTAATCCGCTCTAACGTCCTGAAATACGATGTGACCTGAGCCATCGAATCCGGTTGTAATTTTAACGTTGTTGGAAAGTCTGCGAGCGGTAAAAAAACTGTCTTCGATTGTAAATGACAGTTTTATCGGTTTTCCGGTGAGAAGCGCAAGATAAGCAGCCAATGGTTCATATTTGGAGTAGCCTTTACCGCCGAAACCACCCCCAATAGCGGTTGGTATAATACGTACTTTAGATTGAACTAATCCCAGTGCCGTAGCAATGACACGGCGTAGTATAAAAGGGTGTTGTACAGGAGACTGTACCGTAACACCGCCATCTTGCAAATAGGCGATGACGCAATAGGGTTCTATTGCTACATGATTTATCATTGGGAAGCTATAGGCATTCTCAATAATATGCCGACACTCCTTTTTAGCAGCATCGACATCGCCCCATCCATAGCTAGTTACACTATGCACATTGGAACTGCAATTTTGGCCATTACCGCCTGCGTGAACAAGTGGAGCATTCTCCTGCAATGCATCCTCAATCGTGCATACAAAAGGCAGTGCCTCATACTCAACCTTTATCTGGTGGACAGCATTTTTGGCACTCTCTTCACTGACTGCCAGGACTACGGCAATTACTTCCCCGTGATACCTGACCTCCCCGTCGGCGAGTATCGGCTGATCAGAGAATACCGGACCGTACCGTGGGACAGGCTTAGGCAAATCCCGGGCTGTAATAACGGCAACAACTCCAGGTACTTCCTTTGCTTTTGTTGTGCTAATACTTAGAATACGTGCATGTGCGTATTCTGAACGTAACAATTTACCGTGCAGCATACCAGCCATTACCATATCATTTGCGTAAGGCAATGCTCCTGTAACCTTACTAACGGCGTCTGTTCTTTGGACGTTCTTTCCTACATAGTTTAATTCCATATATTCCCCCCCTTTTTTAAAGAGTCCAACAACTAGCCCTTACACCTTGGGGCTGATTTAAGAACCGCGTTTACAATCCTATGGTACCCTGTGCAGCGACACAAGTTCCCGGCTAATGCTTCCCGAATCTGATCTACACTTGGATCAGGTTTTTCCATTAATAATGCCTTAGTAGACATGATCATTCCAGGCGTACAAAAGCCACACTGGACTGCCCCTTCTTCAATGAAGGCCATTTGAATCGGGTCTAGCTCACCTTCTGCTGCTAACCCTTCAATGGTAACAACTTCCCGGCCATCTACTTCCGGCGCTAACATGATGCAAGAGTTGACAGCCTTGCCATCCACAATGACAGTACATGCTCCACACTCACCCTCTCCACAGCTCACTTTAGTGCCAAGCAGACCTAATTGTTCCCTCAACACATTCGCTAGAGTATGATGCGCTTGCACTTCCAGCTGACGTAAAGTGCCATTGATTTTAAAAGTTACACATATAACATCTGTGGCCACAAAGCTCACCCTTTCATGCCTATTCTATCGAAAGCTGTTCTTATAGCCCTTCGCGCCAAAGTCTCAATCATCGCTAAACGATACTCACTACTGCCGCGAAGGTCGGTTATAGGGCTAGCCTCGCTGATTGCTTGCTGAATACCGAATTCCATATCCCGGCTATCCAAGGCTGCTTCCTTCAGCAGAGTTTCCGCCTTATTGGCTCTAAACGCCCGCGGGCCGACAGCCCCGAAAGCAAGTTTAACAGTATGACTTTTATCAACATAGGCTGCCACACCGACTGTCGCCAAATCAACGCCATCTCGCCTGGATAATTTAAGGTACGTAGAACTGGATGATTCCGGTGGATTTGGTACGAAAATACTCTCGACTATCTCTGTGTTATCTAATAAAGCCTTCCCAGGTCCCGCAATGAAAGAGCTTAAAGGTACTGACCGCTTCTTATTATCGTCAGTGACTATGTTTACCACAGCATCATATACCAATAGTGCTGGAACAGAATCGGCGGCAGGTGATGCATTACAGACATTTCCGACTATAGTGGCCCGGTTTCTAATCTGCTTGGAGCCTATCTTACCCGCAGCCTCAGCTAATGCGGGAAACCGGCTCAGTACCCGTTTATCATCAGCAATTTCGCTGAGAGTTGTAAGCGCACCAATCACTATACCATCTGCTCTAAATTCCATATTGGCGCTAAGCTCCGCTATTTTTCTTATTTGAATTACCACCGCAGGCGAGTATTTCCCCTTTTCCATCTGATTGATTAAGTCCGTTCCTCCCGCCAGAATCACTGCTGAAGAACCGTACTCTTTAAGTAATCTGGCTGCTTCACAAAGACTAGTGGGTTCAATATATTTAAAACTCTGCATTTACTCTATCCCCCAGGTATTTTATCAAAAACCGGCGTCATCCATATAACGCAGAAATGATAAAAGGCTATTTTTCTTCAATGATCGCTACTGCACGGCACCAGCCCGCAGTACAACCCTCGAATTTCACCGGCAATGCCGATACGATAAAACCGTGAGGTTTTGGCAATGTCTCTAAGTGAGCCATTTTTTCGATTTGCAAATACTCACGTTTGCGACCATGCATGTGAGTAGGCCACAGTTCATTTTGGTCACCCGTTTTCTTAAACGAATCAACCATGGCATTTACCGGGCGGTCTAGTGTCCACGCATCAATCCCGATACAACGGATGCCCTGATCAAGCAGCCAATCCAGACCCGTTATCCCTAATCCGGATTGCATCGTTAGATAAGTTTTGGTATCAGTGCCCCAATACTTGTCACAACCTGTATGAAGTAGAACAATGTCACCAGGCTTCAGCGTATAGTTAATCTTTCTAAGGGACTCCTGCATGTCTTCTATCGTAATTTCTGCACCTGGTTCTTTATGCCTCATATCCAGCACAACCCCAGGACCATAACACCATGCTAACGGAACCTGGTCAACCGTTTTGGCTGCTTTCCCCTCAGATATTGGCCCATAGTGAAAAGGAGCGTCAATATGAGTTCCTGCATGGGCAGAGCCAGAGATGAAGTCGGTGGCGAGTGCCATCGTATCAGGAAAGTCAGTGGGTTCGATTCCAGCCATTCTAGCTAATCGATAAGCACCTGCCGAGTGGTCGGAATGCTCGATCTTTGGGCCGAACGGTTCAGTCGCTCCATTATGGTGAGAAACGCTTAAATCTATAAATTTATACATCTTTTTTGTTCTCCTCTTCTATAATATTAGGTTGCTTAACCATCAATTTCCGGATGGCATCCGCTAACTCGCTACCGACACGCAGCCGGTGATCCCGGGTTATCTCCTCGGCCCTGCTGGCATCCCGGCTCTGGATAGCCTCAATTAATTGGTCATGCTCCAGATCAGAAATTTTTACGGCAGCCGGTTTTAGGCCGAAAATTGCTCTACCATACTGCGACTTAACAAGCAAGTCATCAATTAGCTTGAGTAAGTTAGGATAAGGTGATTGACCCATAGTTGCTTTATGGAATTCCCGGTTTAGGCGGGCATATTCAGCAGGGTTACCCTTGTACTCTTTCATTCTATGATCAATATCGATGATTTCTTCAATATCCGCATCCCTCATGAAGGGTATTGATGTACGAATGGCCATGCTCTCAAGTGCGGCGCGCATGACAAAGACTTCCTCGATCCATTCAGGCGATGGCGTCGCAACAACAGCCCCAACGTAAGGCTTGGTCTCAATCAGACCGGTAGCCTCCAACATCTTTAGTGCTTCCCGCACTGGTATATCACTAACCTCTAATTGATTGGCAATCTCTTTAACGATTAGTCTTGTGCCGGGAATCAGTTTATTGCCAATAATATCTTCAAACAGGGTTTGATATACAAGATCTGCTTTAGTGGAGAATTGCTTTACTATTCTTAACACAAAATCGCCTCTTTTTTGTCTATATTAGCATTTGGCTCCAGTCACAAGCCGGCTAGAATCAGCCGCAGGATTCCACAATAATTTTAAACTCGTCCAATGTTAGCAGGCCCCGTTTTTCCGTACCCTTAGCTTTGACCTGAGTTAGTATCTCTGTAACAGCTGCGTCAGGAACTTGAATGTTTAACTGATCGAGGTAATATTCCACAGAAGCTTTCCCACTCTTTTTACCAAGGACAATATCGCCTTCCCGGCCGAAATACCGTGGGTCGGTAGCAAACATGGCTAATGGCTCCTTGATGACTAAATCCACACCAATCCCCGATTCCCGTGTGTAATTCCGGCTGCCGGCAATAGGCTTGTTGGCGGCAAGCGGGACTCCGGCAATCTTTTCGACCAATTGACAAAGCCCCATAAGCTTATCCAGTTTATAGTCATTGCCGGTACCCATGAGTATTTTCAAAGCAACTATCAATTCTTCCGCAGCGGCGTTGCCGGTCCTTTCACCTAACCCGTTGACACAGGAATGAATAACCTCCGCCCCGGCTGCAACGCCTGCCAGCTCTGTGGCCACAGCCATACCGAAATCGTTGTGGGTATGGACTTCCACAGGGATACCCCCGGTTAGCCGCTTCATCTTCCTAACCAAATATTGAATAGTCTGGGGAAGGGCACACCCCATAGTGTCTACTACTCCCACGGAATTCGGGGGGGAATTTTCCATAATCCCGTTCATAAGCTGAGTCAGGTCTTCTGCCCGGGCCCGGGTGGTGTCATAGGGGAAATAGACCACATAAAGTCCCTGGCTTCTAGCATAGTTGATGCAATCTGCACTCTTTTCCAGGACAGTTTCCCAAGTCCATTTGAATTGATACTTCAGCTTCGGATAGCCAATGGGCACTTCGATAACGACGCCATGGGCTCCACATTCCACAGCCTTATTAATGTCTTCTCTCATGGCCCGGGCAAAGGTAAATATCTTTGCCTTGAGATTCCGCTTAGAGATGGCCTTGATAGCATCATAATCCGACTGGGAAACCGCCGGCATGCCGGCTTCGATCCGTTCTATTCCAACTTCATCCAATTTTTCAGCAATCCGGATTTTGTCATCAACTGTGAAAACTACGCCGGGCGTCTGTTCACCATCGCGCAAAGTTGCATCATGGATTTCCACTTTTGCCGCTATTTGTAAGGTCTCAATAACGGCAGAATCATCATTGTAGGGGCTAGCCCACCAGGAATTTTCCTTGTAGTGATTGTTTTTCATACTGGACCCTCCATTTATTCTGTAAGATTAAATAGCTTTGATAGTAACTTTTTGTTAACCTCGATAGCTAATGGTATAAGCCCCGTTGACTGAGGCTAACTGATTATCCCCGGTCACTTCTATGAACGATACAAATGCCTCCTTCTATACTGCTATAAAAACACCTGGCAGAAGCTAAATGCAATATAATATATGTTGTGAATATTAT
>NZ_DATMXX010000197.1:0-3221 GCF_035561255.1 Sporomusa sp.
GTATAATCTCCTAAGATTTACTTTAGCGCCATAGACTCAGAAGAACCGTCCCCTTGAGTCAAAATACGAAAAGGCGGCTCGCATGAGCCGCCTTAGAAATCATTTGTTAGACTACGCTTAGAAATTTACAGCAAATTCTACGTTGGTACGTTTGTGGTCATCGCCATTTTGTTTCTCGCCAAGGTCCTGGTAAGCTGTCAAAGTAGCAGCATCCGATACCTTGTAGATACCTTTTACACGGAAACCTTTGGAGTCTTTGTACCAGCCATCTGTAGTAAAGTCAGGAATAGCTCCGGCATCGATATCACGATAAGATACCGCATATTTGAAATCACCTTTTTTAGCAGCTTCGCCTACAGCAACTTCAGCAAGATAGCCATCGCTGTTCAAAGTATCGTTTTTAGCATATTCAACATTTAAAACAACATTATCGGTAAGTTTGGTATCTGCATTAAGAGCATAGTAATTATTCTCTGATTCTTTCAGGAATGTAGCACCAACATTAACATTACCAAGCGCACTGCTTACATCAGCAAAACGAGTTTTGGCATCAACTGGGTCTTTTCCGTAAAAACCATTTAACATTGCTCCGTCAAGAGCAATACCTACTTGTGCACCAGTAAATTTGTCGTCATCCATCAGCAGTCCTTTACCAATAAACAGTGATTGTTTACCCACTTTGGCGTCAAACTGGCCGGCTTTAGCACCAATGTACGCTTGGTCAAAAGTAGTTTTGTTGTCCGCACTGCCATCTCTCAAGTCGTTGTCCATTCTGACACGGCCATGGATGTAGAAATTGTCATCAATTTGAGACTCTACATTTAGACGGATACGGTTAGTAAGATAATCTCCGCTACCATCTTGGTTACGATACTCAATGTTGGCGTCACCGGCGAAGGTAGGAGCAGCAGCGAGCACGGAAACAGTCGAAACAGTCAGGGCAGCCATAACAGCAGCAGCAATCAGTTTCTTTTTCATGGTAATTCCTCCTCAGTAATTTTATAGCGTTATTTTGGTATAAGTCCTGGACGCCGGTTACCTGTTCATAACCTGTCCGGCCTATTTTACTGGGAGGGGTCTGGCTGTTCCTCATGAGTGTCCACGTTTCCTCACAGATACTTGGCTACCCTATCAGCTATTTTGGCCTACCGGTTATTCTTATTACACCTGCTTTTTCTTAGCAATGTGCGGAACGGTAACAAGCTTGTATCGTAGCGAACATTCATTGTTTACCACTTTACGTATTATGTAATTCTATTTTTTCGATATAATTCCTTCTTATTCGACATAACTAAGTACCGGTAATTTAAGGCAGGTTTTAGAATTAATCTACCTTCAAAAAAATAAAAAAACAGTCCCGCCTTTTGGCGGAACTGCCCTCGTTAGAACTGATTTAAGCGGGAAAGAATCGGTTATGAATGGCGTTTACAGCTTCTTTGGCTTTATCTGACTCGATGAGGCAGGAGATACTAATTTCCGAGGTACTAATAACCTCAATATTAATACCCGCGTCAGCCAGCGCTCCGAAGGTAGCAGCGGCTATACCCGGGTTCCCCAGCATCCCTGCACCAACAACCGATACTTTAGCTACCTTTTCTTCAATCGTTAAACCACTAAAGTTCATTTCTTCATTGAGTTTCTCTAAAATGCTTCTGGCCTGTGGAGCATCTCCCTGCGAAATAGTAAAGACCATATCGATAATATGCTTGTCCATGGCGCGAACACTCTGAACAATCATATCAACATCGATATTTGCTTCTGCCAGGGCAGAGAATATTTTATACGCGATGCCCGGCCGGTCAGGGACGCCCAACACGGCTATTTTTGCTACATTAGTATCATGTGTTACACCACGAATTACAAATTCTTTTTCTTCCATTGTATATTCCTCCCTGATAAATGTACCTGAATCCCGGGTAAAGGTTGAGCGGACATGAATTGGCATGTTATAGTGTTTACCCAATTCCACTGACCGCGGATGCATGACGCCTGCACCAAGGCGGGCCATTTCCAGCATTTCATTATAAGTAATTTCTTTCATACGCCTAGCCGTGGAAACAATCCGGGGATCAGACGAGTAAATGCCGTCAACATCGGTATAGATTTCGCAATGGTCGGCCTTTAGACCTGCGGCTATTGCAACTGCAGTGGTGTCAGAGCCCCCCCGGCCTAAAGTGGTAATGTCACCCCTTGGGGACAGCCCCTGAAACCCTGCTATAACTACAATCTTGCCATCATTAAGCTCTTGCCAGACCTTATCCGGGGTAATCCCGGTAATCTTTGCCTTATTAAATAATTCATTTGTAGTAATACCAGCCTGAAAGCCGGTCATAGACACTGCCGGATGGCCCATCTTAGCAAACGCCATGGCTAAAAGCGCGATTGATACCTGTTCACCTGTTGCCAAAAGCATATCCATTTCCCGGCCATAGGTCTTATCAGTAATGGCCTCAGCCAAACTGACTAAATCATCTGTAGTATCTCCCATTGCTGATACTACAACAACAATTTTATCGTCAGGATTTTTTTCTTGTAATACCCGCCTGGCAACCGACATAATCTTTTCTGGTGTAGCTACTGAGCTGCCACCAAATTTTTTTACAATAAGTGCCATGCCTATCCCCCTTTAGTATGCAGTATTCAATTTAGCATGGCAGTTTATATTCTCCATATAAACACAATATCCTTCTAGTAGTGGACAAAATGGTAAAAATTAATTTTTCAACATCATATTAATACAAATTAATCCAGCAAGAACAATCTCCCAACAGCCTTTGCTAACCGTAATTAAGCTGTCTTCCTGATTGTAACACCACTCAGTGAAATTTCGATAAGCCGAAGCCATATCCTGCCATAAGGTAATTGTTCCTAATATAGCAGCAAGTAGCGCAACTACTTTAAGCCCAAATGCTGGAAAAGCAGCACTGCTGGCAATGAAATAGCAAGATAATACTACCCATGTTAAAAATATTAGCACAAGTGTCAAGCTTCGGGCAATTGTGGAACCAGCATGGCTAACCAGTTTTAGCAGCGCCATCCTGATTAAACGCCGCCCACATAAGATCTGGCCTTTTTCATATCTCATATAGCGCTGAGGAATGGTATAGTTCCATAGAAAAGAACAACAAGCAATAATTAATAATAACTTCTGCATACACCCAACCTCCCGGTACATTATATGCAGGCTCTCTCAATCACTTATCTATAGTATAGCATTAGGA
>NZ_DATMXX010000198.1:0-5552 GCF_035561255.1 Sporomusa sp.
CTTGTTGAGATCTTTATAAGCTAAACATTCCACTTTTTGAATTTCATGAGAGGTTCTGAATCCATCAAAGAAGTGTAGAAACGGAATTCTGCCCTTAATGGCTGCAAGATGCGCAACACCGGCTAAATCCATTACCTCCTGAACACTTCCCGTAGACAGCATGGCAAAACCAGTCTGCCTGCAAGCCATAACATCCGAGTGGTCACCAAATATTGAAAAAGCGTGAGTTCCCACTGTGCGCGCACTTACATGAAGTACACCCGGTTTTAATTGTCCGGACAGACGATACATCGTCGGTATCATTAAAAGCAAGCCTTGTGATGCTGTGTATGAAGTCGTTAAGGTTCCTGCTTCCAAGGAGCCATGCATGGCCCCAATAGCCCCTGCCTCTGACTGCATTTCAACCAATCGTACTGTTTGACCGAATAAATTTTTCTTTCCCTTGGCCGACCATAGATCAACATACTCCGCCATAGGAGAAGACGGTGTAATCGGATAAATGGTTGCAACTTCTGTAAAGGCATACGATATATATGCCGCTGCTTCATTGCCATCCATTGTTTTCATTACTTTATCCATAAAAAATACCCCTTTCACTATTGTCTCAAATGTAAGCAGAGCCAGAAATTCCACGCATTCTCCATTCGGCTATATTTTTTAACTAATGCAAATATTGTGCCAATAAGGCTTTGGTATTTGATTTGGTGCACAACACAGTAGGCAACCTCTGTTTTTATCTGATTTACTCGCTCTTTACCGGATTGTGATAGGACTTCATAACGTATTAATAGAGAAAATACAACGTATGGGTGCAAAATGTTGCCTCATTCGATGCATTTTGCCTCATCGATACAAATGCGCTAAATTCGTAATTAGCACCCACTTTATTGCTACTAGCTTGATGCATTTTCCCTCAGCACATATAGTCGAAGACGTCATGAAATATTGCCGGTTTGCATCGCTAAGTAGTCCCCCACCAGATAATTTAACACAAAAAAAGAGAAGATTCTGTTCAACAAGAACCTTCTCTTTTTTTGAGCTGTTAATTGTGAGATTTATACAAAACCATTACTTTTCTAGACATAATTGATCAAGACCGTATTTCTTGATCTTCCGCAATACTGTTGTTTGATCAATACCTGTCGCTTTAGCAATTTGGCGGCTGCTTGAATGAAGTCTCATTGCATGAGCTAAAATCTGCTTTTCCACCTCTTCGACCACTTGGGGGATCAGGCTAAACCGATTTACCATAATCATATCAGTCGGCGCATCGCTTAGGTTCTTATATCCCTGGAGATCACCATCGTCAGAAATAGATGATAGTTCCAGTTGTTCTCCGTCACTTAGAACAACCATCCGTTCAAGCATGTGCTTTAACTGGCGTACATTCCCAGGCCAGATATAGCTTTCCATTGCCTTTTGAACTTCGAAACTAAGCCTTTTATTCTGTCCGTAGCGCCGGTTGCACTCATTCAGAAAGTACATGCAAAGCGGCCGGATATCCTCGGGACGCTCCCGAAGTGGTGGAATGTGGAAATGAATAACATTTAAACGATAGTAAAGATCTTCTCTAAATCTGTTTTCACGCACCATATTAGCCAAATCTTTATTGGTTGCAGCTACGATCCTTACATTGACTGGAGTCGGCGCATTGGCTCCTACCCTGGTAATCTCACCCGCATCCAGGGCCCTGAGCAGTTTTACCTGCAAACTAAATGGCAAATCACCGATTTCATCTAAGAAGATCGTTCCCCCGTCGGCAGTTTCAAACAGGCCTTTCTTTCCGTGCTTCAATGACCCGGTAAATGCACCACCAACATATCCAAAGAATTCTGATTCCAAAAGAGCATCTGGAATAGCTCCACAGTTGATGGCAACAAATGGAGCCTCCCTCCGGGAGCTGTTTTCGTGAATATACCTTGCCAAGACTTCTTTGCCTACACCGGATTCCCCGGTTATTAAGACGGTAATATCAACAGAACTTACTTTTAAGGCAGAATGGAAAATCTCATTTATTCTACTACTAACGGCAATAAGGCCTGTTGTTTTAGGGTTTTTCAAACTCTTATAATATAGTTCTTCAATTTCCTGCGCTCTTTCGAGCTGTTCCCGCAATTGCACCATCTCGGACATGTCCCGACAATTGCCAATCACCAGCCGCACGCGTCCATCTTCATCAAGAATCGGTTTAGCAGTAACCATGACGACCTTTCCCGGGAACAGGTTGTTATGGGTCCGGGTCACCGGTCTTTTGGTGTCTAGTGCGTCGATACAAGCTGTTTTTTTATAGGGACTGTTTTGTGAGAACTCACGAAAATTTTTAAACTCGATGTCTTGCTTGTTAAGGCCTGTTATCCGGAAATAGGAGTCATTTACTAACACTACATCCGCATTACCATCGAGGACAAGTATGCCATCGTAGGATTGCTCAAATACAGCAGATATCTCTTCAAAAGTAAGATTGATATTGGGTGACTGCGTTGGGAATGCAACAACCATATCTGGGCTCACTCCATTATTGTAATTTTCTGAAACAAACGGCGCCATATTGGTTTATCAAACGGCGAGAGGCTGCAAGCCTCTAGAAGGCTGTCAAAACGCTTATAACTGTGAATAATTTATACCTTAATAGCAAAAACTCCTCTATTTTTCTGTATACCAATTCCAAGTTTCTTGTCCGTCCAGGAATAGACAGCTGCTTTATATAAACAAAAGCGGTCTTATAGCGGTATTTGAACGCTATATGGCTGCCGCTGTTAGCTATATGCTTTGATTTTAAAGTTACATAAGTTAGTTCATTTTGCATGGGCTTTCATCCCCGGGTACTTCACCTACAGCTAATAACGGTAGTATGGATGTGTTCAAAATACTGATAACGTATTCAAATACTGATTTACTTCCACGGTTTCACCATACAATCGATAGCTTCTTTTCCGAAGTCTTTCTCCCCGCCCCTGGCTAGCGAATACGCTTCATCAATAAATAGAATTCCTCCGTAGGCTTTTTTCAGTTGCTCCCGTGTTTTTTGAGCAGTATGACCTATGTACTCGCCTACTAAATCAGCCCGTTCTACCTCAATAAGATGCCCGCGTGACAAAACCCCCATTTCCCGGAATACTTTTCCCATAATTCTAGCTACAGTTGTTTTACCTGTACCAGGATTTCCTCTGAAAATCATGTGCATTACCAAAGGTTCGGTGTTCAGCCGTTCTCTTTCCCGCCGCTTCTGGATTTCTATAAAGGCATATATCTCCCGCACTAGTACTTTCACTTCACTAAGGCCAATCAAATTATCCAGTTCCCGCAAAACATTTTCAATACGCTGTTCTACACTAGACTGTACGCTGTTAGACTCGCGCCTTGCCGGCGCGGTGTTGTCTATCTCTCGTAATTTTCTAAACCCATCCAACGGGGACATTTGTCCTGACTCAATTGCATTTAAGACATCCTCAGGCCACAGGTAAGCCATAATCTCACCTCATCGCAGGCTTTGTGATATCCATTATACGCAAGAAGCAATAAATGGTGATTACTATACCGTCAAATTCTTAGCGCTCTCTAAACTCACGGGGAAGCTTAATTGATCCTTTAGTCAATTCGCTTTTCCCCAATTCCCAGGCAACACATCGTGTTTGCTTTCCGGTTGCGTACCTGTCCTGCCTACCCGAGAAATTTAAATCAAAATGGCAGCAATGATTTGCCTTTTTAAACAGGCAGCCAATACAATCAGCAGTAAGAGCAACACTTCCATTTTGCGCCGTAATTATAAACTGTTTTGCATTCATAAGCTCATTTAAATACTCTGTAATAAGCCTACTTACACCTTTCGCTGTAAATTGATTTAGTTTCTGAAGTTCTTTAATGGCCATATTAAGCTCCAGCTCATATGGGTTGATATCAGGTATTTGCGCTAATATAACTAAGTCTTCAGTAAGTGATCTAAGTTTCTCTTTTGCTTGAATGGGATTTGAGCCAAGATAAACAGATGTATTCTTGGGTAGTTTGGTTTTAGGATTATAGACACTTTCTTTTAAATAAAACGTTCCGTTCTTACGTTTTTCAACATACATATTATCTGCCTCACAAACATCGTATACTCACTAAGTTATTATGAGTATACGACATAGAAAAAACAATATAATCACAATAACTATATGAGTATATTATAACCTTTAATTGCTAGCCTCACAATTAAAACATGAATCTTATTGAGATAATTTACAATTAGTTCTGTAACCGTTTAAGCTTCTTAAGGCAGGCAAATTATCACCTCCATCCAGGCACTACAATGTGGACGAAAAAAAGATGACCCTGAACCAGTATCAGGATCATCGCCTAGCGGCAAGAGCAGTTTTTTTCACTACCTTAATTCTCAACTACAGGAAAACTTTTTTTAGTTTTCCATTTCCTTTACCACCGGGCTAACGGACAGGGTTTTGCCATTCCGGATAATTACTACATCCACTTTACTGCCTACCGGTATATTATCTAAAGCGGTCCGCAAATCGGCTACACTATTAATATCTGCTCCGCTTACTTTTACAATAATGTCACCTTCTTGCATATCAGCCTGATATGCCGGTCCATTCTTCTCCACACGAGTTACATATACTCCATGGTCAATTTGCAAATTATAGCCGCTGCGCAGAGCTGAGTCCCGGTCAAGTATCCCAATGCCAAGATAAGCCCGGGCAACTTTGCCATTCTCGACAAGTGACTGCAAAATAGGACGCGCAGAGTTAATCGGAATGGAAAAACCCATACCCTCGACGCCGGCTGCTGAAATCTTTGCACTATTAATGCCGATTACCTGGCCGTCGGCATTAACCAATGCCCCACCGGAGTTACCAGGGTTAATAGCAGCGTCTGTCTGTATAAGCTTAAATCTGCGATCCCCCACTTCAATAGTCCGGTTTAATGCACTAATTACCCCGACAGTCACACTGCCGCGAAACTCCAAACCTAGTGGATTACCAATTGCAATAGCCGGTTCACCAACCATTGTTGAGTCGGAGTCACCAAACACCACTGCCGGCAAACCGCTAGCATCCACCTTGACTACCGCTAAATCAGTTGCCGAGTCCACGCCAACAACCTTGCCACTTATCGTCCGGCCATCAGGCAGGGAAACAGTAATATCCTGAGCCCCTTCAACGACATGGTAGTTTGTTGCAATGTACCCATTTGAATCGAAAATCACACCAGAACCTACTCCTTTTTCCACAAGCACTTTTTGATCAAAATTATCCCGCATATAGGCTTTATTAGTGATTCCGACAACTGCCGGACCAACATTTTTTACTGCTTGAACAACAAAGGTGTTTCGGTCTTCCGACGGCGCCTTACTCGCAACAACAGGTGGCACTAAATTCGGTATTGACGAAGCCTTGACATAGCTCATCATTGGCAAAACCCCAATAGACAATCCAATAACTAAAATAGTCATCCTCTGCAGCCATTTATTCACCTTATCTGCCTCCCCTGATTCCATTATCAACAAACACTAACGCTTTCAGCAACTACTCCAACCTTAGAATTTGAGAGTATTACTT
>NZ_DATMXX010000199.1:0-5710 GCF_035561255.1 Sporomusa sp.
TCCCCAGTTTAGAGGCAGGTTGTCTACGCGTTACTCACCCGTTCGCCACTAAGTAAGTATTGCTACTTACTCCGTTCGACTTGCATGTGTTAGGCACGCCGCCAGCGTTCGTCCTGAGCCAGGATCAAACTCTCCAATAAAGTTATATTATTGAAGCCGTTTATCGGCTCATTATCAATCAAATCTTGTTTGTTGCTTGTGCTGCAAGCAGCACATCGCACATCTGGCTTTTTTTGATGCATTACTTTACATTGTTCAGTTTTCAGGGAACAGTTTGTTGCACTGTCGCTTTGTGACGACTTATATATACTAACACATCAAATTCAGGCATGTCAATATATCTTTTTTGGTGTTTTTTGGCGTTTGCAATATTTTGCTGTATTATTTTACCTAATTATCGCCAAGCGACTTTTATATGATATCTAAATATTAATATATTGTCAACCACCAAGCGGTCTTTTTCGACCAATTTCCATACTTCTTAATCAAAAATATTGCGGATAGGCTGCTTTAGCCATCTCAGTGATACCACGAACAACGTAATGGGATGTGGAATACATGTAGCGGTCAGGTATCTGGATAAGATTTTTATTCTCAATAGCTTTTACCTGACGTAGTGCTGGATCATTCTCCAAATCAGACTTAAACTGCTTAAAATCTGTTTTTCCTGTATAGTCCCAGTCCGGAAGTAAAAGAATATCCGGCTTTATTTTAATAATCTGCTCTTTTGATAACATTCCGTTACTGTCAATCCCGGCACTAGCCGCTCCGTCTATCACGCCGGCATACCGGCACATATCCTCAAACATACTGCCCTTGCCCCCGGTGCCTCCCATTAAAGAATAATTAACGACAATCTTGCGCTTATCAGACGGTATTTGATCTATTTTTTTGCCAACCTGCAACAACTCTGCCTCCATGTCTGCAATGAGCTTATTACCTGCTGCTTCCTCACCTACAACATGCGAGATTTCAGCGATTACCTGCTTTACCTCTGCAATATTATTAGGTGTTTTATATACATACACAGGAATCCCTACATCCCTGATGCTCTGAATGAGCTCAATTGCCTGCCAGTCGGCTGTGATCGCCAGATCAGGGGACATCGCCACAACATTTTCAGCATTTGCGTGTATCTTTCCGGAAACACTCTTAGCCTCTGCTGAAATGTTGGAAATACTGTTGTCATCAGCTAAATAGGTCAGTGCGGCAATCCGTTCTGCAGGCACAAGCGCCATGAGAAACTCATCAGTTCCGATCGTCAGAGAAACCAGCCGCTGAGGTTTACGCGCCAGTTTAACCACATGGCCTTTACTATCTGTAACAGTATAACCACTAAGAGGCTGGGTCGTCTGGGCATTGGGACTGTTGCCACAACCGGTGGTGAGTAGGAATATCCAACTGAGAATTGCGGCCAATAGGCCGATAATTGCCGAACGCTTCATTTCGCTAACCTCCTATCAAATTACCCTACATCATATAATAGTATTGCTCTCCCGTCAGCCCATTTTGCTTACATATCTGTATCAGCAGGGGCATATAATTGCCATACCTGCTTTTTGTATGTTTCATTTGTCCTACCCGGGGAGGAGGAAAACAATGATAAAATATACCTCCAAAACAAATACAAAACTAATGAGAGTCTTGTTGTCCTATTGGTTGTCAGCGGCAGGTTTACAGGCTTGGACTTTAACATTTTCACTGTTTTTTTGCACAGGATTAATTGTATTATTGACAATGCAGCTTAACAATTGGCAAGTAGGCTTTTACAATCATTTACAGCAACACAGTTTTTCCGGCTTTAATGAGTCCTTAACTACATTTGTTATGATTTCCTTGGTATTAGTAGCAGCCTTAGGCAGCCAAACTCATTTCAAAATGCTGCTGCAGATACGCTGGCGCCAGTGGATAACAGACAAGTATATTGCCTTGTGGCTGCACAACCAAACCTACTTTCGCATGAGTTTGCACCCTGACACTGTTGATAACCCGGACCAGCGGATAGGAGAGGATATTAATCTATTTGTCACTCATTCGTTAGAATTAGCAACAGGATTGTTACGTCAAATAATATCCCTCACAGTATTCTCAGTTGTGCTGTGGCAGTTATCTGGTGAAATAAAATTCACCCTTTTCGGTAGGGAATTTGTTCTTCATGGCTATTTAGTTATAGCAGCCCTAATCTACTCTACATTCGGAACATGGATAACCATGCTGGCAGGCCATCCGCTTATGACGCAGAGTAATGTTCAGCAAAGCAATGAGGCTGATTTTCGCTATTGCCTTGTCCGCCTTAAGGAATATGGTGAATGTGTTGCGCTTTATAAGGGCGATCAGCAGGAGAGGGTTAACTTGCTGGATCATCTCGCGCGAATTGTTACTACCTATCTTTCCATAATAAAGACGACCCGGACGATCACCTGGATATCATCAATCTACTCACAGCTCTCGATCGTTTTTGCGTTTTTAATCGCTTCTCCCCGGTATTTTAACGCAGACTTACAGCTTGGCCAATTATTTGAAATATCGGGCGCTTATTGGCATGTCCATTCTGCACTCTCCTACATTATAGACAGCTTTGGTCGGATAGCCCAGTGGAAAGCAGTCACCGACCGATTAAACGAATTTTACACTCAGTTAACCACTACCAATAAAGCGTCCAAACTACTGCCCGCAATCTCTGCAGCAAATAACCACAATACGGTAGCGATGAAAAACCTTACAATATTATCTCCCACAGGTCAGGTTTTAATAAACAATCTGACACTAGAGCTAAGACCGCGCGAGAGCATTCTTATCACCGGGCCTTCAGGCTGTGGAAAAACCACATTACTGAAGACGTTATCAGGAATATGGCCGTTCTTTGATGGAAAAATCACCTTACCCTCTGAGAAAAAAATGCTATTTTTGCCACAAAAGCCATACTTACCTATTGGCTCACTACGCCAAGCCATTTTATACCCTTATAGAATGGCTAAAACAACCAATATAACAATAAAAGAACTCCTGACTAGTTGCGGTTTATGCTCACTGCTGCAACACCTGGACCGGGAAGCGGACTGGTCAAAACTACTTTCCCTTGGTGAGCTTCAGCGAATTTCCATTGCCCGGGCTATATTGCATCAACCTGAATGGCTTTTCCTGGATGAAACAACCTCCTGTATTGACACCAGGATGGAACAGGTTATGTATCGTATTCTCAAGGAGAAATTACCGGAAGCATCATTTATCAGTATTGGTCATCGGGACACCCTGAGAGCTTATCACCAATGGATATTACACTTAGATGAAACCGGCTTATGGCACTGTTCTGAGCAAATAGCCAGTTCCGGTAATGAGACGTGGAGTAAGCGCAACGCCAGCAGTTAAAACTCTATCCCCTGTTGGGCCGGTATTCCCTTTTTATACGGATGCTTAACTACGCACATTTCAGTAACCAAATCGGCCTGATCGATTATTGCCTGTTGTGCATCCCGCCCGGTAAGTACGAGGTGCAGGGACTGTGGTTTGGCCTCCAGCAACGCTAGTACAGCCTCTGTAGAGACCAGTCCAAATTTAATGGCATAGTTGATTTCATCCAGAATAATCATATCCCACTTGCCTGACATCATTTCTTTCCTGGCATCAAGCAATGCATCTTCAGCAGCATCTTTGTGATCAGCTAAAGCCTCATCTTTTGCATGCCGTACAAAACCTTCCCCCAACTGGCGGATGACGAAGTCTTCCCCCATTCTCGCCGCAGCCTGAAGTTCGCCGTATTTCCAATTTCCTTTAATAAATTGTAAGACAAGTACCTTAAATCCCTGTCCCCAGGCCCGCATTCCCAGCCCTAACGCAGCGGTTGTTTTTCCCTTACCGTTACCTGTATTGATAATAATTAAGCCTTGTCGCTCTTTCACAGCCTCAACAACCCCTCTAAATAGTTCAGAATATCTTTTCCCTATCACATCTTTTATTATATTTCCCACTGGAAATCATATTTTCCTGCTTCAATACCAGTGAGACACGCCAAATACAATTTTACACCTTAGATGAGATACTCATCTTTTTTTGTTTCTATTATTTCCATATAACTATTAAATTTCCGGCACAACCAAGGATCAAACAGGGTACCGGCACAGCGCTCCAGTTCCCGCAAAGCTTGCTGAGTATCTAAGTTCCGGTGATGTTCCCGCCGCCTGTTGGTCATTTCATCAAACGCATCACAGACAGCAAGCATTCTGCTTAAAAAGGGAATCTCGGCTTCTTTAAGGCCTTCCGGGGATCCGTTGCCATCATATCGTTCACGGTGATAACGGATAACCTGGCTGATTTCTGACAACCCCATAGCATTAAGTATTGCCCCGCCATATAATGGATGAAAGTTAACCAGAGTCGCCTCATGCTCTGACAATGGTTCGGTTTTGTTTAGTACCGTACTTGATAAGCATAATTTTCCAATATCATGCACCATCCCGCAAGTCAAAGATTTTTGCATTTCCTGCTCAGAGAAATCCATACAGGCTGCCCATTCAAACATCTGCATGGCAACACTCTGGCTATGGCTAAGGGTTCTGGGATCATGTTTTCCAAGAAGCGATAATAAGCTAGCAACTTTTTGCATTCTAAGTCCCTCCGTCCTTGTAGTAGTACTAGACACACGATAACTGATCATCGTCCTTTTACCCCATTCCTGGAGATCGCATTACAGGATGTTACTAAAACAAAACCCCCGAGACTGGCTCAGGAGTTTTTGTCCCAAGGACGATTCACCCTGTACAAACAAATAAAAACCCTCCCCTGAATGATGCGGGAGGGTCAAAACTACAAAAGAAATCTATCTAATAGAAATTCCCGGCTATAAATAGCCGGGAAAGAAAAGATTATTTCATATAATCCCCTTCCCCATCGCACGTGGGTAAAAACGGTGACTGTCAGACAGGCAGTTCTCCTGGCTCTGGATCATTGCTCGCCCAAACCTTCCCAAGACGCAGGTCTCAGTGGTATACCTTGGGTCTACTCCCCATTACAGTGGCGGGACCGCGCCGGCATTACACCGGTCTTCCCTATTAAGCCCTTGCGGGCACCTATCTCTTAAATATTAAATTGTTTATGTACCAGATGTATCTGGTTTAAATGTAGCATGTAGTAAAAAATCTGTCAATGAATATTGTTTGAATTATTCTTTTCCAGACGCCTGAGCCAGCTTCACACCTAATTCCTTGCAAAGACTGAGCCCCTGCTCATCAGGACTTTCCTGAACAACTAATCCGCCTGCAACCAGCTGAGCTCCAAGCCCCTTCATTCTTTCCTCCCAGTCCCTCATCCACTGTCCATCGCCCCAGCCATAAGAACCAAATAAAGCAAGCGGCTTTCCAGTCAATTCTGCGGCCTGCAAGGTTGTGACAAAAGGCTCCATCTCGGTCTCTTCCAACACCTCATCACCCATAGACGGGCAGCCCAGGGCAATTGCATCGGCTTCAAGCACAGTATTCTTTGACGCATTGTTTACAGCAATCAATTCAACGCTAACCCCATCATTATTTTTAGCACCATCGGCTACAGCTACTGCCATTTGCTCGGTATTCCCAGTACCACTCCAATAAATAACAGCTAATTTTTTCATGCTTTCTCCCCCTATAATTGAAATAGATTCTCAGTTGATTGTCAAAAAAAATATCAGCCAAGCTTTAGTTTAGCTGCTCACCTCCGTAATCTAATATCACTAGAT
>NZ_DATMXX010000200.1:0-3539 GCF_035561255.1 Sporomusa sp.
CCTTAGAACAGCTTAAATACATCCTGAACGGTGTTAAACAGTCGGCCCAATAGTTGCACTACCCATAACAACACCATGGCAAAACCGGCAAGGGTACATAAATGAGCCATGTCTTCTTTACCGGCCTGTTTTAATGCTGTATGAAAAACTGAAATTAAAATACCCACTCCGGCAATTTTAAACAACACATCTATTCCCATTCCTCACTCTCTCCTCTCTTATATAAGCAGATAACCGTCCTTATACTAAAACTATGACTACTGCCAAACCCCCACAAACGCCTAAATAGCGATACATTTTAACGTTTTGATCACAAAGCTTTTCAGCTTCATATTGAATTCTGGACAACTGCTCATGCACTAAATCTAAAGATTTGTGTTGTTCTTCCCGGTTCATACCGCCTAAATTTGCACTAAATACAGCCAAAACTTCCTGTTCTGGCTTGCTTAAAACAAGCCGATCTGTTTCTTTCATAGCCTGGCTCATGGCAGCCTGCGGAGTAAGCCAGCCATTTGCCAATAATTCTGACATAGTATGAAACAAATTGGCTACCGGCCCGTTAATGCCGCCGGTACACTGGGACAAAGCTTCAGGCAGCGGCACTGCCACGTAATTAATGTGAGATTTAAGGGCAGACAAACAACTGATAAGCTGCCTGATTTGCCTCGGACGTTCCACATAACGCGCCGCTAAACTAAATCCGATGCAAGCCCCTGCAGTAACAACCATTAAACTTCCGAGAATCTTTAACCACATACCTTCACCTCATTCAAGCAGGTATATATCACTTTTCCTTGCCGGGAATCGAAAATTTCCTCAACAGTGCCTGGTCCTGACCGATTGCTTAATATAACATACCGCTCAAAAAAATTTTCTTTTACTAACTCGCCAACGTAAGGTCGGCTATGCAATTCATCAATTGTCCGGCTATGGGCAGTCGCAATAACGCTTACTCCAGCACAAACGGCTTCACGTACAGCGGCGGCGTCTTCTGCGCGTCCTAACTCATCAGTGGCAACTACTTGCGGAGCCATAGATCTAATGAGCATTAATAGTCCATTAGCCTTAGGACAAGCGTCAAGTACATCGACACGCGGCCCTAAGTCTACACTGGGGATACCATTTTGACAGGCCGCGATCTCTGAACGCTCATCAACCAATCCGATTTGTACGCCAGCAATACCCAATATAGGGTTACCTGTACTCAGTTGCCGGATTAAATCCCGCAAAATTGTTGTTTTACCACAACGTGGCGGGGAAATAATTAAGGTACTGAACACCTCGTTTTGCTCTTTTGATTTTACAAACGGAAGAATACGGTCAGCACAGCCTGGTATTTCTCTTGCCAAGCGAATATTCAATGAACTTATATTTTTGAGCGTCTTGACTGTTCCGTCAAAAGTTGTTGCCTGTCCAGCTAAACCAACCCGGTGCCCACCATTGATGGTCAAATACCCCTGCCGTAATTCCTCTTCAAAAGCATAGACCGAGTTTTTGCATATTAGCTGAAAGGTTCTGTTAAGATCTTCACCACTGCAGCGATAGGGCTGCGTTCCCCCCTCTGCTTGACTGGGCTCTGCCACCGTTATGTCATGATTGCCCAACACCAATTGCAGCGGCTGGTTAACTCTGATACGAATCTCAGTGACCTTATGCAGCTGGCTACCAGGCAATGACATGATTAACCTTGCAATGTGCAGGGGTAAAACAGGGTAAATATGTTGGTTTAAGGTAGTTTGAATATTTTTCATGCGTCTTTCATCCTTATTTATTTGTGGGGCGACTTGTCTCAAGTCTCAACGCTTCCCTTTCTTTACATAGATATGTGTTGCGAAATTAATTTATGACAAAAAAAACTACGGCAGACCAATTAACTAACAGGAGTAAATGACTCCCCTGTCGAATTAGATATTATCTGATTTGATGGGGGTTTTTGCATGCCACTACCGAAGAATCGAATAATTCCCGAACGGAAGATTAACTATCGATCCGAATTGCAGCATTGCCCTCATTGCGGTACTAAGTTGACACGGAGACATACCGCCTGGAAGAAAAATATCTCCACTCTATCTGGGGTTATCCAAGTTTGGAGCGCGGCCTATGGGTGCCCGAACCTGAATTGTCCGCATCAAAATGCAATATATAAATCTGCTGAGGCGGAAACGTTATGTATGAAGCATACATCCTATGGATTCGATGTTTTAGCCCTAGTTGGGGAACTTCGCTTTAAACAGCATATGACATGTGCGGAAATAACTTCTGAACTCAATCAGCGGGGAATTGCAACATCAGAGCGCAACGCACAACGACTTTACGAAAGATATTTGGCATTGCTTCGATCTAGTGTAACGGATTATACAAAAAAAGTATTACAGGAAGTCGTAAAAACCAACGGTGGAATTATGCTATCAATGGATGGAGTTCAACCTGAGAAAGGTAATGAAACACTCTATGTAGTGCGTGAGGTGTTTAGCGGCACGATTTTAGCAGCGGAAAATGTAAAGAGTAGTGCTGCGGAGGAACTGAAGGCATTGATTTTGCCAATTGTAAAACTGGGTTTTCCTATCATCGGTATCGTTAGCGACGGACAACAGTCGATTCGTATGGCAATGGAGTCTTTATTACCCGATGTGCCTTATCAATATTGCCAGTATCATTATCTAAAAGATATAGCTAAGCCAGTAGTTGATTTGGATCGGAAACTAAAAACAGAAATCAAAAAAAAGCTACGTGGTATACGAGACTTGGAACGAAAAATTGAGCAGAAGGACGATTCACAGAAAGAAATAGTAAGAGGCTATGTGGCTGCGGCAAGGTCTTTGCTCTTAGAAGATGGGAATCCGCCACTTGATTTACCGGGATTAAGGATTTACGAAAATGCGAAGGCTATTCAGGCTTCCTTGGAACGATGCCTGTCTAAAAAGGGGGACTCCTTTGCTCAAAGGATTGGCCAGAATATTCAGCAATATTGACGCCTTTCAGTCTTCTTATGATGCTGTTAAACGGTGGTTTGACCCTATCTATAAAATTGTACATATACTGGAGCCATCTCCAGAAAAAACAAGTGAGGCAGTGCGTTTTGAAATGCACTGCCTTTTGCAATGGGTAGAGCAATATTACACAAAAGAAGATGATCAGGTAATGGTAAAAAACTTAAAAAGTTATAGCAAAGGATTCTGGAAAGGATTGTTTTCATGCTACGACTACCCTCATTTGCCAAGGACGAATAACGATCACGAACGATTTTTTCGCCGAACCAAGACTAGACACCGTAGAATGACAGGGTTGCGCAGTTGGAATGAATATATTCTTCGAAATGGAGAGTTCATTGTCTTGGTTGATAACGCTTTAGAGCAACCTGATATCATCCACCGACTACGCCAGGTTAATTACGAAGAATATAAGCGAGTTCGACAGCAATGGCAAGCTCGTACTAACGAAAGTACGATGAGAAGACGCTTTCGCAAGAATCCAATTGAATACCTTAAACAATTGGAAAATGATATCAGTTCGTTAATTGAGCCGACGTAGAAAAAAAA
>NZ_DATMXX010000201.1:0-2197 GCF_035561255.1 Sporomusa sp.
AAGACTATACCGCTTAAGGGTATCATTACCATAAATCCTCTTTAAGCGTGTAGTCTCTTCAGTCCGTATTGTTTCAACGCCTGACTTAACAAGTAATTCATACATCCTCTGATGCGACAATATGGCTAAACCAGGATTTTCCTTTACAATTGTCAGATAATCTAATAAAGTACCCTCAAACTTGTATTGTTTATGGTCATCGCGATCTTGCTTAATTAATTTTTCAAAATCATAGGCCATATTACATGCCTCCTTTTTATATTTATCAAGGGGTCGACTAAACAATATGCGAACTTACTCTTAAATCCATTTTTATTATGTCACGTTAGAAAAGAACCTGCTTTTTACTAATTTATTAACTTCACAAAAAAATTGGGCCTGTCTTAATAAAAAAAAAGCAAATGATGTGTAAAATCACACCATTTGCCATTGCTCTTCTTAGCTTACTTGTTATTTTTTCAATTTTTCCCCCACAAATAACATGCCAATAATATGCCCGTTTTTATCTTTGAGTGGTTCATAGTTGACAATATACCACTGCCGCATTACCGTTGCTCGGCCAATATATTCGGTATCACGTTCGAGTACAGCTTTTTCAACATAATTAGCCGCCGGTGTTCCGATAGCCCGCCGGCCTGATTTTGTAGTCACAGTTGTGGCAATCCGGGTATTCCCCAGGAAAACAGTAAAGGCAGCCCCTACCTTTTGTGCGATTTCATCAACTAGCCGGTCATTATTATTAATAACCAAATCGCCGGCAGCCAACTGATTACTGCTATTTATGTATATAATTCCATGCTGCGTTAATAACGCCCGGGCTTTATCCATTTTATCTTTAATTCTTTTTCTAGTGGTCTCATCGACAGCTATAAATTGAGCTGTCATTTCCTCCATGCTTTGGGCCATACCATCAAGTTCATGTGCTGATGCTGCGATTTTTTCGATGGTTGCAAAAACCTCTTCACTCGCAGCATTAATTTCTTGACTAGCACCAGAGAAATGGCGGGCAATAGTAGTAATTTCACTAATATTAACAGCAATATTCTCAATATCGGTTGCAACCCCTGCTGTGTTTTTAGCCATAAATGTAACTTGTTCACTTAACTTTTGGCTTATGGTAATAATGCGGTTTAATGCAGTTTCAGAACCACCGGCCATCTCAGTTCCTTTATTCGCCTTGTTAAGGGCGTCCTCAATAGCTGACACTGTATCAATGGTCTCTTGCCGTACTCCCAGTACCAGGCTGGTTATTTCTTCTGCTGACTGGCGTGAGCTTTCTGCCAGTTTGCGCACCTCATCCGCGACTACGGCAAACCCCCGGCCTTGCTCACCTGCCCTGGCTGCTTCAATAGCTGCATTAAGTGCTAAAAGATTAGTCTGAGCGGCAATGGCCGTGATCACCTCAACAATTTGCCCAATCTGATTGATCCGTCCGGCCAAACCGTGGATGGCTTTAGACGAGACATCCATCTGATTCTTAACCCCGGTCATGGTTATAATCGCCTCTTTGACCTGGTTTACACCCTCAATTGCGCTGGAATTGGCCTCTTTAGCCAGCTCAACAGTCTGAACAGCCAATCGATTAGTATCCTGCACCTGAGTGCTGGCATGCGTAGCAGACTGACTACACAGTTCAATATCATGCACCTGACGGGAAGCCCCGGCTGCGATCTCTCCCATATTCTCGGTGGTTTGCCGCATGGCTTCTGTGGTCTGCGATGTGTATTCAGACAAATAATTACTGGCTGCTGATACTTTGCCGCTTATCTGAGTAATTTCCCCTACCAAATCCGAAATTTTACCCATAACATTATTAGTTGTATGGGCTAACTGGCCTATCTCATCATTTGTTTGGATCGTTAACTTTTTACTAAGATCCCCGCCGCCACCAGCCATTTCCCTCAGACTGGCCAATAGTTGGTGAATAGGATTACCAATAATTCTGGTAACAAAAAGCGCCCACAGCGCCAGCGCTAAAACCGATACAATAATGTATATAATTATAATTGCCTGAAACTTATTAGGAGAGAGAACGCCCATCAGCAGCAAGATACCTACCAAAGGAGCCAAGCCGGTAAAAAATAGGCAGAATGTCAATTTTCCGTTAATACTTTGCAACCATTTTAGCATCTCAAGCATTTTTATGAAGTCACTCCCTTCAAACTTTAGTAAGTTAACTAGTATTTAAATTCACTAC
>NZ_DATMXX010000202.1:0-8845 GCF_035561255.1 Sporomusa sp.
TAATCATTTTTTCCTCGCTATTACATATTTTATATTTTTTGTTAAAATAAGTATAACAAAAAATATAAAATAAAAAAAGTGTTAGCAATTAATGCTGCAGTTCTTAAGTATAGAGCTGCCTTCATCAGGAATATGCTTGTAGACATAAATTTCTTGACTTTTAGTACTGTTAATCATACAATTTAAGTAATTCAATATGGAACAGGTGCCCGATTGGGCTTAATAGGGAAGCCGGTGCGAAACCGGCACGGTCCCGCCGCTGTAATGGTGAGCCAGCTGCAACAAGCCACTGGAATAATAACTTATTTTGGGAAGGCGCAGTTTGGTGATGAACCTAAGTCAGAAGATCTGCCTGTTTGACAATCACCGTTTTCACCCACGCGCGATGGGGAGGGGATTTGCGTCTAATCTTGCAAATAATCTCTGTCACACCTGCGCGTGTGTCAGAGATTTATTATTTTAAGGAGTTGTTAGATTATGTCAGGGATTTTTTACGGTGTCGGAGTAGGCCCCGGCGACCCCGAATTACTAACTTTGAAAGCCATTAATGCCATTAAGTCGGCAGATGTTGTGATTGCTCCCCGTACTGAGAAAAAAGATGAAAGTACGGCTATGTCAATTGCACGGCCATACATTCAAGAAGGCAGTGAGGTTTTAGAACTGGTATTCCCAATGAACTATAACGCTCAAGCGCTTTCGGAGGCTTGGGTGAGCAATAAAGGTATAATCCTGGGATTATTAAATGCCGGCAAAAAAGTCGCTTTTCTAACCTTAGGAGATCCTATGCTGTATAGCACATATATGTATGTGTTTCGTTTACTGGAGGATTCAGGTCACGAAATTATCAATATTCCTGGCGTTAACTCGTTCTCGGCTATTGGTAACCGCCTCGGCGTATCGTTGGCTGAAGGTGGCGATATTTTGAGCATCGTACCTGCTACCATCGATGATGAGCGGCTGGAGAAAGTACTGGCTGTATCTGATAATGTTGTCCTTATGAAAGTATACAAAAATTACGCCGAGATTGTTGAAAAACTGCATAAACACGGCATGGTGGAGAATGCTGTCATGGTATCGAAATGTGGTCTGGAGGGTGAAGAAATTATCCATGACCTGGTTACCGCCGGTAGCAAGAAAGTGAACTATCTGTCAACTATTCTGACCAAACGCTCCAAAGTGAGTAAACACGCATTGGCATGAGCAGCGCTTTAACAGCACTTCTTCACCGTAAACAGGCTAGGATCCGGATAGCGGGCTTAGTTCTCTTAGCGGCAACAGCACTGTTTGCTTTAGCTGCAGTTGGGTTTGGCCGGGCTGATATCAGCATGGTCGATGCTGCTAGTGTTATTTTTGGCAAGATCAGCGGCAGTCAGGAGGTATATCACAATATTAATGCTGCGCAAACAGCAATTATCTGGGATATCCGACTGCCGCGCATTTTAGCCGCTGTTGCTGTTGGTGGGGGATTGGCTGTGGCCGGCGTTGTGTTCCAGGCGTTGTTAATGAATCCGCTGGCTGACTCGTATACCATGGGTGTATCAACCGGTGCGGCCTTTGGTGCCAGTGTGGCTATTTATCTTAACATCTTTGCCCAGGGGGGCCTGCCGGTGACGGTGTTTGCTTTTGGCGGCGCTGTGGTTACACTGCTAATTGTTATGTCTATGGCTCGTGTCGGGGGTTATGTATCGTCTGCGAATCTGGTAATCGCCGGGATTATTGTCAGCAGCATTCTGTCGGCAGCTATCAGCATGGTTAAGAGCCTGGCCGGTGAGCAGGTATCAGCTATCGTTGCCTGGCTTATTGGCAGTTTGGCGGCTAAAAGCTGGGAGCACGTGCTGTATGGCTGGCCGCTAATTTTGGCTGCTTGCTTTTTATGCTATTATTATGCTGAGGATCTCAATATTCTCTCTTTGGGAGACCGTGAGGCCCGCAGCTTAGGCGTTAATGCCTCGCGACTACGGACAACCCTTTTGGGCGCAGGAGCGCTCATTACGGCTGTATGTGTCGCTATTGGCGGTATTATTGGTTTTGTCGGCCTGATTGTGCCCCATATGGTCAGGATGTTGACTGGTTCGGATAACAGGGCACTGATTCCATTATGTGGCTTAACAGGTGGCCTGCTGCTCTTGCTGGCCGATACGTTTGGCCGGTCAGTGGGAAACATCGAGATACCTGTCGGGGTTTTGACGACACTGTTAGGCGGGCCTTTCTTTGTGTATATTTTTAGGATGCGCAACAAGACGCTTGGGTAGGGGCGTTATGATGATAAAAGTAGAAAACATACAATTTGACTATACTGCTAAACAAGTGCTTCGAGATATTAGCCTAAATATCAGGCAAGGCAGTTTTACCGGTATTGTTGGACCCAATGGCTCTGGTAAGACGACACTGCTCAATATTATTACAGGTCAGTTAAAAGCAGCTTCAGGCAATATAACGATTAAAGGGCGGGATATCACTTCCTACAAGATTGAGGAACTGGCCCGCCATATTGCTATTGTACCGCAAAATATGGATATCAGGTTTCCTTATACCTGTCTGGAAATCGTCGGTATGGGGCGTACTCCATATAAGGCCAGGCTTCAGGGTCTAAATGGAGAGGATCTGCACATCATCGAGAGCGTTATGCGGCTTACGAATACGCTGGATTTTGCCGGACGGCTTGTTACAGAACTAAGCGGTGGCGAACGCCAACGGGTATTATTTGCTAAAGCCTTGGCGCAGCAGCCAGAAATCTTGTTTTTGGATGAATCCTTTTCCAATATGGATATTTTCTATAGCATTACTTGTCTGAACTTGCTCAAGGAATTATGCGCTAAGCAAGGACTAACGGTTGTGGCCATTATCCATGACCTTAACTTGGCCAGCGTCTTTTGTTCAGAGGCTGTTGTGCTTAAGGCCGGACGGTTGGTTGAACAGGGCCCAGCCTCAGTTGTACTCAACCCTGAACTCATCCGGGATGTATTTAACATCAAGGTGGTCCGCGCAGGCGAAACCGGTCTGGCGGTACTTTCAGACTTGTAAGCGAAGCAATCTGGTGGAGGGGAGGTAGAAGAGTCTATGAAAACCAAGCTACTGAGCATAGTTGGGATAGTTGTGCTGTTGTTGACTTTAGCTGGCTGCGGCGCTTCCAAACAGATAACCAATTCCGCTGGGGGGAATGTAACAATTGTTGATGATTTAAATCAAACGATTGTTCTCAAACAGCCTGCTAAACGTATTATATCCTTGTATTCGGCCCATACGGAGAACCTTATTGCACTTGGCCTTGAGGCTGAAATTATCGGTGTCAGCCCGGTCGAATCTGATCCGGCTGTCAGAAATAAGCCTGTGTTTGACTATCGCGCCGACCCCGAGAAAGTTTTGGCCGCACAGCCGGACATAGTCATTATCAGACCGTTTATCAAGCAAAGTTATCCTGATTTTGTTAAAATCTTAGAGCAAGCCAATGTTAAAGTTGTTTGCCTTTACCCTGAGAAGTTTGAGGAGTTTGACAGTTACATCAAAAAACTGGCCATATTGACAGGCCGGGAGCAACAGGCTGCTGAGCGACTGGTTGCTTTTCATGGCAAGCTCAAAGAGGTTGCTGATCATACCGCCAAGGCTCCGGCTAAAAAGCGGGTCTACTTTGAGTCAACTGCGACTGAATACCGGACAATTACACCAGAGAGTATGCCAGGCATCGTTCTTAAGCTTGCTGGTGGCATAAACGTAGCCGAGGATGCCCAAGCGTTAAAAACTGCCAGTAGCATTGCCGCCTACGGCAGTGAGCGACTCTTGATGAAGGCCGATGAAATTGACGTTTTTCTGGCGCAGCGTGGTCCGATGAATCCGGGGATTACCCAGGATTCGATTAAACAGCGTCCCGGGTTTGACAAGATCAAGGCAGTGCGACAGGGACAAGTCTATATTGTTGACGAGAAACTGGTTTCAAGCCCGACCTTCCGCTTGGCTGAGGGCGTCGAACAACTGGCAAAAGTCATTTACCCTGAGGTATATTAGGGTAATAAACCATTTTAAGCATTGCCGTGGGAATTGCAGAAACTGTAATGCATGGTATTACGGATAAGAAGACCCCAGAGCTCAGTTAAGTTGAGGTCTGGGGTCTCTTCTGTCTTCTCAGTACTATTTAGCCATGTCAGCGGGATCGATGATAGCAATGTCGCCTTCTTCGCCGGTACGGATGCGAATCGCATTGGCAATAGGGTAAACAAAGATTTTTCCGTCGCCGATTTTTCCTGTACGGCAAGCTGTTTTAGCCGCCTCCAGCACCTGTTCTACCGGTACTTCACAGACAACGATCTCAACTTTAACCTTGGGGACCAAATTGATGTTGTATTCTTGTCCACGATAAACTTCCCGGTGGCCTTTCGTCAGGCCACAACCATATACCTGAGTTACCGTCATCCCGGTTACGCCAATCTGGTTCATTGCAGCTTTCAGTTCTTCAAGTTTTTCCGGACGAGTAATAATTTCAATTTTTGTTATTGGTCTCATGTCGTTTCCTCCTAAACAAGAAGCTATAATTAAATATAGTGTAAGCGATCATAAATATTTTGGCAACCATTTCCTTAGTAGCGGATTAAGTATTAAAAAAACCCCAGGGTAGTTTTCAACTTACCCTGGGGTTTTGATGTCTCTAAACTATTTTGGCATGTCAGCCGGATCAACAATAGCAATATCGCCCTCTTCACCAGTACGGATACGAACCGCATTGGCGATTGGATAGACAAATATTTTTCCATCGCCGATTTTCCCGGTTTGACAAGCCTGTTTAGCGGCTTCCAGTACCCGTTCCACCGGTACCTCACAAACAACAATCTCAACCTTTACCTTAGGAACAAGGTTAATATTATATTCCTGGCCGCGATACACTTCAGTATGTCCTTTGGTGAGGCCGCAACCGTATACCTGAGTTACTGTCATTCCGGTAACTGCAATCTTATTCATAGCTGCTTTGAGCTCTTCTAATTTCTCCGGGCGGGTGATAATTTCAATTTTTGTTAATGGCATGGCGTTTTTTTCCCCCTTTTATCAGAGCGTAATTTTAAACTGCACTACGCCAGTGTTGTTTTCTTAGCAGAAGAATCCTGGCTAGATGAGCCAAGTCCGATATGGGAACCTGTCATAAAGTCTTGATATGCATAGCCACGTTCGCCATGTTCACTAATATCAAGGCCCTGAACCTCTTGGTCAGTGGTAGCACGGACTTGCATAAATAAGCCGATTACTTTTAAGATGATGAAAGTCATGACTGCAGCCACTACCCAGCTTACACCAACACCGATGAGCTGAGTGGTAACCTGACCTGCATTACCGTAGAACAGACCGTCAGCACCTGCCGGGTTAACTGCTTTAGAGGCAAATAATCCAGTTGCGATTGCACCCCAGGTACCACCAATGCCGTGTACGCCAAATGCATCAAGAGCGTCGTCATAGCCAAGTTTAGCTTTTAATACAGCAACTGCTAGGAAGCAGATAACACCTGCGGCCAGACCGATAATTAATGCGGGGATGGGGCTGACAAAACCAGCAGCAGGGGTAATTGCCACAAGACCGGCAATACAACCAGAAGCTGCACCGAGGATGGTTGGCTTGCCATGCTGCAGCCATTCAGTAAATACCCAGGAAACAGTAGCAGCGGCAGCAGCTATATGAGTTACAGCAAAAGCGCTGGCGGCAAGACCGTTTGCAGAGAGTGCGCTGCCGGCATTGAAACCAAACCAGCCGAACCAGAGGAGTGAAGCACCGATAACAGTCATTGGGAGATGATGAGGCATCATAACATCAGTACCGTACCCTTTACGTTTGCCAATCATCAGAGCAATAACCAAACCGGAAACACCAGAGATAATATGAACAACAGTACCGCCGGCGAAGTCAAGTACGCCTAATTCACGCATCCAACCGCCAACGCCCCATACCCAGTGAGCAATAGGGTCATAAACAAACGTTGCCCAGGCCAGGGTAAATACAACAAAAGCAGGAAATCTCATGCGCTCGGCAAAAGCGCCGGTAATTAAGGCTGCAGTGATAACTGCAAACATCCCTTGGAAAACCATGAAAGCCTGATGGGGAATTGTTGCTGCATAATCAGGGTTTGCTTCTTGCCCAACTCCGTTAAGCCCTACCCAGTCTAAGGAGCCAATGAAATGGTTGATATCAGGGCCAAAGGCTAAGGAGTAACCGAAAAGAACCCATTGTACAGTTATAAGACCGAGGATGAAGAAACTTTGCATGATCGTACTGAGAGCATTCTTGGTTCTTACCATACCACCATAAAATAATGCTAAACCTGGAGTCATAAGCATTACAAGAGCGGCACTTATTAAAACAAAAGCAGTGTCGCCGGTATCAATGGCCGGTGGCTCAGCTGGCGCATCGCTAGCCAGAACTACTGGTACGAGGATAAACATTAGTAATAAACACATAGAAAAAATAGTCCACAATCTCTTCATAGGTAATCCCTTCCTTTTAAATAGATTTTTTGAGGTAACAGCAATTGTCTGGAAAGTGCATCCCCCCCATGTACCCAAACAGAAAGCGTCCTACAGGTGAGTAACCTCTAGGACGCCATTGTCCGGAAAAATAGGCAATTAAACAGAAAAAGCCTTCGCTTTAGTTGCGAAGGCTTCATTGCCTAAGTCATTTACTTGTTGTAGTCACTATACCAAATTGAGCAAGCCTGTGTCAAGCAGATTTTCATAAAAACACAAGAAATGTTTGCTGCTAGTAGAAAAAAAGCTCGTATTGCGAGCAATAGTCTCTCTACCTTGAATAATTCTATAGCTCATGATATATTATATACGTTAGATGTATGGGAGTGGATGGGGCCTGGTGGCTCCTGCAGTCTTCAAAACTGTCCGTTGGGCGTTAATCCGTCCATGGTGGGTTCGATTCCTACACGCTCCCGCCATAGTAAAATCAACCATCTTGAGGTTTTTTATAAAGTTGGTGTGCAACAAGACTGATAGAGTAGGTGTGCAGTTGGTGTGCAAATGTGTCTTTTAGAGCAGCCTTTTTCAATAGAAAGGGCTGTTTTTTTATGCCTTATTGCCTGACTTCAAACGATTGTGAATATCATCCATAGCCTGCATGGCTTTTATCTCATCGGCCTTAACCGCGTGAGTGTATATATCTAATGTAGTTGATACTCTGCTATGTCCTAATCGTCTGGATACTTCTTGAATAGGAACACCTGCCGTGATTAGTTGGGTTGCATGTGTGTGCCGGAAAGCATGGAATCCTTTTTCAATTTTTACTTTCTCCCGCATTGGTTTAAAGTAATATCGCAGGTAAGTCGTTGGTGGTAAGTATTTACCATGAACAGCAGGGAATAATAACCCGGTTTTACCGTCTTGACCATATCTAAGCTGATGTTTTTTTATTTCTATCATTGTAGCGGGGAATATCTCAATTGTTCGACGACTATTTTCTGTTTTAGTCTCTTGAATATGCGTAATAGCGGTATGACATGGAAAGCAATCGGTTTAGTATACGGACTAAGCATGGATGCCGCAAAATGGCATATGCGGTTGCAGAAACAACGGCGAGACCTATTTTTACTGGAATCAACTTTAAGTTCAGTGAGGCTGAATTAATAACAACAGGTACTGATACGCATAGACTTTCAAGAAAAAAGTTTGATATTACCGGTAAGACGAATGACTTTATTATCACAGTTAAATCTCTGGCTGACATATCAGAAAAAGAATAAACACTCTGCACCAAGGGATAAGCCAGATAATAAAGCTCTGGACTACATACAGCGTAAACTGGCGGGAGGCGGTTAAAGAGATACCGGAGCAGACTATTGATCTTTACGCCTATTATGTGGCTACTATCCCCCTTGAAGTCGGAAAGGCTGCAATAATCAAGTTGATCACTAACAATGATTTTTTCCCAACAAAAGGCGGTACAGGGCTTTGCATTAAACACTAACGAACCACCGCCGGCAGAACTGGCATGGGAGGAAGTACGCAAACAGCTTGACCCTTATAAAGCACCAACATGGAGTCATCCGGCCATAGAACGAGCTGTCAGAGCATTAGGATTTAGGAATCTATGTTTTACTACTACCCCTGGCCAGGACATGGCGCGGTTTATAAAGGTCTATGAGGCGTATCGACAGCGTGAAATTGATCAGGTTGAAAATGAGTCTATACGGCAATTAACTACGAGCGTAATACAGCAGCTGACGGGAGGCGCGGCGTAGTGCTTCGTCTAACAGCCTCGGAGGCTCGGAAGCTCGGCATAGTGGGAAATAAAAAGATCGGCCACGCCAAGATGAAAGGCAAGAGGCCGGAGCCGGTAGTCAAGCAGGAGCACGGCAAGCTGACGATTTTGATTTACGATGTGCCGCCAAGCCTTAACGATTGGGACAAGTGGCATCACATGAAAAAGGCCGAGGGAAAAAAATTGGGAAGAGTTGTTGAAAGCTCTACTTCGGGGTAAAAGGCGAATTCAAAAGCCGGTAGTGCGAATAACATTCTTCTTTGATCTTGACCGGGATCGGGACAAAGATAATATGGCTCCTAAGTGGATTATGGATGGGCTGGTTAAGTCGGGAGTCATTCGGGATGATAAGATTCGGGCTACAGGATAATTACAAGGAGAGTACACCGGCGCAGGATATCGCCCGTGAGTGCTGCGATCTGATTGCAGTCATTGAGTTGCTCGAAGAAGTCGGCATTATCGAAAAGACAGGTACTATTCAAGCTATCGAGCAGAAAAAGGCCCGGGTGAGGCATTACATGGAGTATGCCAGGGAGCGTGGAACTCTAAGCGATAACTAAGGATAATTTACATAATAATATTTATATCTGAGCTAATCAAAGTTAAGATT
>NZ_DATMXX010000203.1:0-12211 GCF_035561255.1 Sporomusa sp.
GTATATAATCATAATTTTGACTATTTCGCAGAAATGAACGTAAATGATTCACTATATTATCAATTCTATCTACTTGCTGTGAAATATTCAATACGCTTTTTATAACCTCGCCTACCGGCAATTTACCTTTCGACTGATGGCGTAAAAGAATTGTTTCTGCCAAAAGCCGGATGGCGTTTAATGGCTGATTTATTTCATGGGCGATGCCGCCGCCGATAATAGCCAGCGTTGTCACTCTCGCAGCGCGTTCGATAGCTGCCCTGGCTTCAGCAATCCTAATCTCGGCTTCTTTTTGGGAGGTGATATCCCGCCCTACCGACTGATACTCAACAATGTCCCCCACGGCATTAAAGATCGCCCGGTTATTCCATTGAACCCAGCGATTGCCGTCAGCTGTACCAAATTGATATTCTGAAAACGCCACAGGGTTTTCCGGACTAAGCAGGTTAAACATACGCAGAATAGACTCCCGGTGGGCTGGTGGTACAAAGTGGATAAAATTCTCACCAATGATTTCGTTCATGCTTTTCCCGAAATAACGGCAAAAGGCGCTATTAACAAAGGTTAGCCTGCCATCAGGCAAAATCCGGCGTATTAGATCTACTTGATCCTCAACAACTACCCGGTAGCGGGCCTCACTTTCCATCAGCTGTTGTTCTACTTGCTTTTGCGTTGTAATATCCCGGCCCACAGACTGAAATTCGAGCAGCCTGTCACAGTCATCAAAAATTGCCCGGTTTACCCACTGCTGCCACCGGACTTGTGAATCCCTGCCAATTAGCTTTCGCTCAGTCATAGCGACCGGGCTATCGACAGTTAACGAAAATATCTGCTCTTTAAACCTATCCCGGTCATCCGGAGATATGAGTGACATAACATTCTCCCCGATAAGCTCTTCCATCGACTTACCGAAATAACGGCAAAACGCACTGTTGACAAATGTCAAGCGACCATCAGGCAAAAACCGCCGAATCAAATCCACCTGATCTTCTACTACTGCCCGGTACCGTGCTTCACTCTCCTTTAACTGCTGTTCCACATGCTTCTGCGCAGTAATATCCCTGCCGACAGATTGAAATTCAACAATACTGCCGCAATCATCGAAGATAGCCCGGTTTACCCATTGCTGCCAACGAACCTGCCCATCCGGGCTAACAAACTTTCGCTCTACCATCGCAACAGGATTGTCAACAGTCAGGGAAAATATCTGTTCTTTGAATTTTTCCCATTCTTCCGCGGCAATAAGCGAGATGACATTCTGCCCAATAAGTTGGTCCATCGTTTTGCCAAAATACCGGCAAAACGAGCTATTGACAAAAGTTAAACGGCCATTCGGAAGAAACCGCCTGATCAAATCCACCTGATCCTCGATGACTGCCCGATAACGCGCCTCGCTTTTTTTCAGGGCTTCTTCTGCCTGCCTTCGCATCGAAACATCTGAGGCGATAATCTGTAAGTGCTCGTCGGCAAATGACTCTATACTTAATTCTACGGAAAAGCTGGTGCCATCTTCACGCAGACACGTTATATTCCCTTCTACCGTTTTTCCCTGCCGGGCTTCTTTGATATAGTGTCTTGCTAAAGAATTGTCGTGAGTTGCAATAAATTCAAAGATGCTTTTGCCTGTCATATTGGTCGCGTAATAACAAAACATCCTTAATCCACTTGGGTTTACAGTGACCAAACAATCGTTAGCATCAATGATAAGAACCCCGTTGGAAGTTTTGCGGGCAAGCATTCCATATCGTGCTTCAATACTATGCTTGTCCGTACTACCCCGATTCATACTACTCATATGAAATCTCCGATCTTTCTTAATTGAAAGTTTTAGCTATCCAATCAGCCTTATTGGCTTACAATTCTAACAACCGGCACTGCAAAACACTGTTTTATCGCCGGTAAAAAGCGGCTAAGTAGTATTGATCTATACATTTCCCTTCTTGTAATCAGGAGCAACTGATCCCCTACTTTTCGCAGCGAAACAAGTGAGTCAATGTACCGCTCAAAATCTTCGGTGCCCATCACAGCCCTCAATTCGGCTAATGCCACCGACAGTTGTGGTGCTTCGTGAGCAATACGCTCTGTTAGAGGAGAAAACGGGACTGAATATCTTGTCATATTAAATAAGATCCTTTGTCATCAGAATGTGGGGAATGCCCTCTTCAATAAATACATCTGACATTCTTTTATAGCCCAACTTATTATAGAAATGTTCTGCATGAGTTTGTCCATGCAGTTTTACTTTAGTTAAGCCCTGCTCTTTTGCAATTTCCTCCAGTTTCCCGACAATCTGTCTTCCTAATCCATATTGGCGATATGCAGCCAGAACACAAATTCTTTCTAATTTTGCAATGCCGTCAATAATTCGAAATCGTCCGGTACCAACAGGAAGTTTATCTTCATTATATACAAGAATATGCTCTGCCAAAGCCTCATGTTCATCAATCTCAGCTTCCTGGGGGACTCCTTGCTCTGTAACAAATACTGCTACTCTTATCCGCAAAGCTTCATCTAATTGGCATTGAGTGGTAACACGTTGTACTTCCAATGTATCTTCCCGCCTTTATGTTTTGTGTTTCATGTTTTTCATTCGCCATCACCAGGGCCTCTTCCTCTAGTGCAGGTCATGGGTGGTCGCTTATTTACAGTTCAAAGCAGATAAGCTAGTATTATAATCAGACAGTCAAAGGCAGACTAACTATCACTCATTGTTCAATAAAATGCATCTCCATCGCAGCAGCCTGGGGCTCCTTCATCTACATTAACCGAAAAATTTCGCGTAGCTTGGGGACTCTCAACCTGGGAGTCCTTTTCATCATATTTCTGTCCTGCCACCGGCTGCCCTGTTTCCGTAATAATATTAATTAGTACTAGAGGAGACGGCCTATGAAACGTTTAGTACCCCAAACATTACGCAATAAGATGATTCTATTTACCTTGATCATCGTAAGTATACCGCTACTTCTGACCGGGTATGTAATCAAGCTGGAAACACAAGAAGCACTATTGGTCGAAAAGCAGACGAAATTATTTGGTATTGCCTCATTGTTGGACAACTACCTTGGCGAAGGCTATTCTGCAATACTGACGGCAAAAAATATGCAACATGCCGATCGTGCGACACAGATAAACGTACTAAATGAGGCTTTGAAAAATTACACAGACACCTTGACCGGTGCTTATCCCGGGGTTGGGGCCGGCTACTATAGCAAGGAACTTGATGCAATTATTACTTATGGCCCTAGTAGTAATTACGCAGATAAGGTTGGCATTGCCATCGGTCCTAGTCATCCAGGCCATAAGGTTATGAATACAAACGAACGCCTGGTTGAATTTGCGCCAATGGTACGAGGAGATATTATGAATGCCATGATTCCGGTTGTGCGGCATGGCGAGGTGATTGGTTATATCTGGGCAAACGAACTGACAGATGACATCCACGCCCAAATGGCGTCGATGGACAACAATATCTACCTGTCTGTGGGTATCGGGATTATTGTCAGTTTACTGTTAATCTTCTGGATGACCAGGGGATTTATCCATAATGTGGAGACCATTAAAAATAATTTGGAACAGCTGCGTTTTGATTTGCGTCACAAGATCAGCCCGATGGAGGGAGAAATGGGACAGATTAGTGATGCCATCAACCATATGGCGCGCTCCCTGCTCAATGCCCAGACGCTAAATGAGAATATTATGCACAGTATTGCCGACGGTGTTATCACGGTTGATATTAATGGTACCATAACCAGTGCCAATAAGTCTGCTGAAGCCTTAACAGGCTTTATTTGCGCCGAGATTGTCGATAAGCCTTATAAGGAAATCTTTTGTGAAGGCCGGCATTTTAACAGTTTGCTGTTAGATACCCTGGCAACAGGAACAAACTATATCGGAATTGAGATGGATTATCCGGTTAAGAATAGAGATATTTACATCAGTATCAGTACCAGCCGCTTGAAAGACAGTACTGATAAGATCATTGGCGCAGTTGTCGTATTCAAAGATCTGACCGAACAGCACCGCTTGCAGGCTCAGATGCTGCGAGCCGAGCGCTTAGCATCCCTGGGGGAATTAATGGCCGGTGTTGCCCACGAAATTCGCAACCCGCTCACAGCCATAAAAGGCTTTGTCCAATATTTACAAGGCACCGACAATGAAGAAGAACGAAAAGAATACATGCCTGTAATCATTAAAGAAGTAGACCGGGTAAACCGGGTTATTGAGACACTCTTATATTTTTCCCGCCCCTGTAAAACCAATTATACGCTAGTGGATATCAACAGTTTGATTGAGGAAACGCTGGTATTGGTAAAAAACACCGGTACCAAACACAAATTAGAGTTTAAGCTGCAGTTTGAAAAAACACTGCCGCAAATCGAAGGTGATGCCGAGCAGCTTAAACAGGTTTTGCTTAATCTATTGATTAATGCCATCCAGGCTATTCCCGACCTGGGAACCCTCGAGATTAAGACCTGGCACGGAAATGGCGATTTTATCCATGTACAGATAACAGATACCGGTACCGGTATTAACCCGGCGGATTTGAGCAAAGTTTTTGATCCTTTTTTCACTACCAAAGCCACCGGCACCGGCTTGGGGCTGGCGGTGGTCCAGCGGATCATTAATGCTCATTATGGCCGGATCGATATTCACAGCGAACCCGGGAGCGGCACTGCAGTTACCCTGCAACTTCCGGTTACACATCAGGGAGGCGAGACTGATGAATAATAACTATACAGTTATGGTTGTTGATGATGAGGACAGTGTGCGCAAATTATTGTCAGCAGTTCTAAAACGCGAGGGCTACCAGGTAGTGTGCGCCGGGAGCGGCGAAGAGGCGTTAAGCAAATTCAAGACAGTTCAGCCAGATCTGGTTATTATGGATATCCGCATGCCGAACATTGACGGAATCACAGCCTTTAAAGAAATGCGGCAATTGAGCCAGAATGTCACTGTTATTTTGATGACCGCCTATGCCGCAGTAGAAACAGCAGTCGAAGCCATCAAGTTAGGTGCCTTTGACTATGTTATTAAACCCTTTGATATTGAAGAGGTTAAGTTACTGACCAACCGCGCCATTCAATTGCAAAAAATGACTGAGAAGATTTATGTGTTAAATCAGCAGTTGATTGACAGCTACCGGTTAGACAAGATTATAACCAACAGCCCCAAAATGCAGGAGTTGTGCCAAAACATTAATAAAATTGCCCAGAGTAATGCCAGTGTGCTGATCACCGGCGAAAGCGGTACAGGCAAAGAACTGATTGCCAATACCATCCATTACAATAGTAAGCGGAACAGCGGTCCCTTCATAAAAATCAACTGCGGGGCACTGCCGGAGGGTCTGCTGGACAGTGAACTGTTTGGCCATGAGAAGGGGGCATTTACCGGTGCCATTATGCGCCGCTCCGGCCGGTTTGAGCAAGCCGATCACGGTACACTATTCCTGGATGAAATCGGTGAAATTTCCCCAAATCTGCAGGTCAAGCTCCTAAGAGTACTGCAAGAGCGGGAATTTGAGCGGGTAGGCGGCAATGCAACAATTAAAACCGATATCCGGGTGCTGGCAGCAACAAATCGCAATTTACAGGAAATGGTCAAACAGGGAACCTTCCGCCAGGATTTGTATTACCGGTTAAATGTGGTGTCCCTGGCGGCGCCGCCGCTGCGGGAGCGCCGGGAAGATATTGAGTTATTAGCCGGCTATTTTTTGCAGAAATTCACTGCCGAGAATGAGAAGGCTATCCTGGGTTTTGACCCTGATGTCCTAAGACTGTTGGAAAACTACAACTGGCCGGGCAATGTGCGCGAGCTGGCTAATATCATAGAACGTGCTGTGATTATGAGTACCGGCAGCCGGATTTTTCCGGAAGATCTCCCCGACAATCTCAGGTATAGCAATGAAAGTGACCTGATAAGCTCGTTTGGGTTTGAAAAACCTGAGGGGAAAACCCTGAAAGAGATGATTAAGAAAGTGGAGTGTATGCTCATCAAAGAAGCACTGCAGCGTAATCAGGGCAATAAGGTAAAAACAGCCAAAGAGTTAGGGGTAAGCCGGCGTTCTATTTTATATAAGATACAAGAATATGAGATTGAGTGAGTGCGAAAAAAAGTGCTCACTGCGCAAAAAACTGCGCACCTTTTGTCAAATAAATGCGGTCATTATTTTTAGAGTTGTCTGGATAAAGAAATCTTCAATCTAGTATTTGTAAGTATTCACAAGCCCTTTCGATTTTTTCGACAGGGCTTTTTTTATTTATGGCATGGATTTTGCGTTAGTATAAGACAGCTTGAAATTCTTGTCGTTTAATGGCGGATTACGCAAGCATCCAGTTGATTGCATTACATCAATAATCAGAGTAGCAGGAGGTTAACTATGACAAACAAACAAGTAAGTCTCGAGCAAATTACCGGCTATTTAAAAGACGGCATGACGATCATGGTAGGCGGTTTTTTAGCTGTCGGCACCCCAGAAAGCCTAATACAGGCAATCATCGACAAAAAAGTGCTGAACCTTACCCTGATTGCCAATGATACCGGCTTTCCCGATAAGGGTGTCGGCCGTCTTGTTGTCAACCGTCAGGTTAAAACAGTAATTGCGTCTCACATCGGCACCAATCCTGAAACCGGCAAACAGATGATTGCTCAGGAACTGAACGTTGAGTTGGTGCCGCAAGGCACGCTGGCAGAAAGAGTGCGCTGCGGTGGTGCCGGCCTGGGTGGTGTGCTAACCCCAACCGGTGTAGGCACTATTGTCGAAACAGGAAAACAAAAGCTGTCCGTTGCCGGCGTGGACTATCTTCTGGAAACCCCACTGCGGGCTGACATCGCTTTGATTAGAGCGAAAAAAGCAGATAAAGCAGGCAATCTTGTCTATGATCAATCGGCCCGCAATTTTAATCCATTAATGGCCATGGCTGCCGACTTAGTCATTGCAGAGGTAGATGAGCTGGTTGAAGTAGGGGAAATAGCTCCTGATGAGGTAATGACCCCTGGCGTAGTTGTGGACAAGATTGTTTATTTAGGAGGTTGCTAGTATGAATGCGAAAGAGATCATTGCAAGGCGGGTTGCCTTAGAACTGGAAAATGGCAATGTTGTAAATCTTGGAATTGGTTTGCCAACAATGGTGGTCAACTACCTGCCTGCCGGCGTTGATGTAACCCTGCAGTCCGAGAATGGGTTCGTTGGGTTAGGTTCTTTAACCGGAGCAGCAGACCCGAATCTGGTCAATGCCGGCGGCCAGCCCTGCGGCGTTATTCCCGGCGCCGCCATGTTTGACAGCGCTACCTCGTTCATGCTGATCCGAGGTGGGCATGTTGATGTGACCGTATTAGGAGGACTTGAGGTAGACCAGTCCGGCAATTTAGCCAACTGGATGGTTCCCGGTAAAATGGTTCCCGGCATGGGAGGAGCCATGGATCTGGTCACAGGGGCTAAAAAGGTTATTATCGCTATGGAGCATTGTGCCAAAGACGGTTCGTCCAAAATCCTGCAGGAGTGCCGTCTCCCGCTAACCGGTAAGGGTGTGGTTGATCTAATCATCACAGAACTTGGGGTATTCCGGGTAACCAAAGAGGGGCTTGTTTGTGAGGAAATCGCCGACGGTGTTGATGTTGAGTTTGTTAAAACCCGTACCGAAGCAACCCTGATTATCAGCCCCGATCTTAAACCAATGCAAAATATTTCATAGGAGGAGATACAACAATGGTAGGAGTTATTTCACGTTTTTTTACTAATATTGTTAATAAGTATTTGCCTGACCCATTAGTATTTGCTATATTGCTTACTATTATTACCTTTGTTCTGGGTATCACGATAACCCCGCATTCGGCCATGGATATGGTCAACATGTGGGGTGACGGTTTTTGGAATCTGTTAGCATTTGCCATGCAAATGGCACTAGTTCTTGTTACCGGCCATGCGCTGGCCAGTTCTGGACCGGTAAAAAAAGGGATGTCCCGCCTGGCTTCGGTGGCTAAAACGCCGGCTCAGGGCGTTATGCTGGTCGGTTTTTGTTCAGCAGTAGCCTGTGTAATTAACTGGGGTTTTGGTTTGGTGGTTGGTGCGATGTTTGCGCGCGAAGTAGCCCGCCGTGTCCCTAAATCTGATTACCGGTTACTCATCGCCACAGCTTATATGGGCTTTTTAACCTGGCATGGCGGTTTCTCCGCTTCTGTTCCGCTAGTAGCGGCTACAGCCGGCAACCCGATGGAAAAAATGGTTGGACTTATCCCCATATCTAATACCATCTTTACTCCGTATAACATTTTCATCACTGTTGGCTTAGTTATTTTAGTGCCGCTAATTGCCCGGATGATGATGCCAAAAGAGCATGAAATTGTTTCCATAGATCCGGCACTGTTGCAAGAAGAAGTTTCTGTTGCCAAAGTATTAGGCCCTGATGCAACGTGGGCGGAGAAAATTGAAGAAAGCCGGATACTGGCCTGGGTTGTTGGCCTGCTCGGCATTGTCTATCTCGGTGCGTATTTTTCTCAAAAAGGGTTCAATCTTAACGTCAATACCGTAAACCTGATGTTCCTGACGATCGGCATTTTGCTGCATAAAACCCCAATGGCTTATGCCCGGGCCATAAGCGCAGCCGCCCGGGGAACGGCGGGGATACTGATTCAATTCCCTTTTTATGCCGGTATTCAGATCATGATGGAACATTCCGGCCTTGGCGGCATTATTACAAACTGGTTTGTTAATGTCGCAACCGCAGAAACCTTTCCCATCATGGCCTTCTTCAGTTCAGCATTAATCAACTTTGCCGTACCTTCCGGCGGCGGACACTGGGTTGTCCAGGGTCCTTTCGTAATGCCTGCCGCCCAGGCCTTAGGCGCTGATATGGGTAAAGCCGCTATGGCCATTGCCTATGGCGAAGCCTGGATGAATATGGCCCAACCGTTCTGGGCCCTACCGGCATTAGCCATAGCCGGACTGGGTGTCCGTGATATTATGGGTTATTGCGTTACCGCCTTGTTATTCTCCGGCGTGATCTTTATTATCGGCCTGCATTTCTTCTAATCAAGACATCAAACAACACTAACTAATATATACAAAGTGGAGGTAAGTAACATGAGAGAAGTAGTTATTGCCAGTGCCGTACGCACCGCAATCGGCAGTTTTAACGGTTCATTGGCACCGTTTTCAGCAGTCGAGCTGGGAGCCCATGTCATCAGCGAGGCTGTCACCCGGGCCGGCATTGCCAAAGATTCAATTGATGAGGTCATATTTGGTAATGTACTGCAAGCCGGTCTTGGCCAAAACCCGGCACGGCAGGCTGCTGTTAAAGCCGGTCTGTCTGTCGAAACACCCTCTTACACAATAAATAAAGTATGCGGTTCCGGCTTAAAAACTGTCAACCTGGCCGCACAGGCCATTCTCGCCGGCGACGCCGATATTGTTGTTGCCGGTGGCATGGAAAGCATGACTAATGCGCCGTATCTATTAGATGCCAAGGCCCGCTGGGGTTATCGCATGGGCAATGCTAAGCTAACCGACATTATGATACAAGATGGCCTTTGGTGCGCATTTAATGACTACCATATGGGCATTACTGCCGAAAATGTTGCCGAGCAATATGGTATTAGCCGCCAGGAACAAGACCAGGTGGCTGCTGAATCCCAGAGCAAAGCCGCTAAAGCCATTGCCGAAGGAGCCTTTAAACAGGAAATTACCCCCCTTATTATTAAAACCAAAAAAGGCGAAGTCGTAGTGGACACTGACGAGTATCCCCGGGCAGGAACTACCTTCGAGGCTTTGAGCAAACTAAAGCCCGCCTTCAAAAAAGACGGCACCGTAACCGCCGGCAACGCCTCCGGCATCAATGACGGCGGCGCAGCACTTGTCATCATGTCCGGCGATAAGGCCCGGGAACTGGGCATTAAACCGCTGGCCAGAATCCGCTCCTATGCCTCCGGCGGCGTTGACCCAAGCATTATGGGGGTTGGCCCGGTCCCGGCAACCCGGAAAGCCCTGGCTAAAGCCGGGTTAACAATCAGCGATATTGATCTGATTGAAGCCAATGAAGCCTTTGCGGCTCAATTCCTTGCTGTCGGTAAAGAATTAGGTTTCGCTCAGGAAAAAGTAAATATTTACGGCGGCGCCATTGCGCTCGGTCATCCAATTGGCGCCAGCGGCGCGCGTATCCTTGTCACTTTATTGCATGCCCTGGAACGCAACAATAAAAAGCTGGGCCTGGCTACCCTCTGCATTGGCGGCGGCCAGGGTGTTGCCACCATTATAGAAAGAATTTAAAATTACCTCAGGCTAATAATACACTTTTCAGAAGACAAAAAAGATTGCTTCCCCTGGTCAAATGACCTATAGGGGAAGCAATCTTTTTACTTGAAACAGCCCGGTATGGAGGACGAGGGGACGGTGGTACTGTCTTGATGAGTTCCTTCTTGAATAGGCATTGATTCTTATCAGTTAGTAAATCCGGCAAAATAACAGAAGAATAATAGGGAGGTAACTCGCCAGACACAACCACCGTCCCCCAGTCACCCCTGGTCTCCGTCACCCCTTATTAAGCAACGCTGGAAGTTCGGATTTTCTGGCTTGCACATTTAGTAAAAATTTTCTACTCAATATATTTATCATCGTTGATATAGATTTCGCGCGGCCGGGGATGGCTTGCAAAATCGTATGGGCTTAGAGTATAACTATAGGCACCGGCATTATTGACACAGAGTATATCTCCAATCCGGGGTTTAGGAAGATAAACATCCTTTGCCAGCAGATCGGTCGATGTACAGAGATTCCCCGCCACAGAAACAAGTTCTAATGGTTCACCCTGTCTTGCGGGAATGGAAACCTCAAACGCATTCAGTCCGGAAAACAGCGGTTCAAAAGGTTTGCTTGCCTCATTAAGTGAAATTTGCCGGAAAATATTCATAATTGATGGCCGAAGAAAACCGTTAAGCCCGCCATGCACAATAGCAAATTTCTGGCCTCTGGATTCTTTTACATCGACAATTTTAGTGTAAAAACTACCGGCTTCTGAAACAAGGAATCGGCCGCTTTCAATAATTAACCGTATCTTATCTTTTGCGACAATCGCCTGGTTATCGACCAACTCCTGCATTTGCAATTGCAGTGTTTGCCAGTTAATTGCTGAATCTCCTTTTGTGTAAGGAATACCAAAGCCGCCGCCAAAATCTATAAAGGATAAGTTCCAGTTCATTTGGGTTATACAGGTGCTTGCAAGTTCAAAAATTCTTTTAAAATAAGCATATAGTACATTTTCATCTAAAATCTGGCTCCTGAGATAAACATGTATCCCTATTATTTCTACACATTGTAATGTTTCGATAAAGCCCTTATTGTCCAATAAACTTTCTTCATCCACACCAAATTTACTTGAAGCCCCCTCCGCTATCTCCGGAGCAGAACCCATCGTAACAGTAAAGTTGGGATTGATCCTAAGGCCCACTGCCGCCTTTTTCCCCTGTTGCGCGCACAGGTCATTGATCATAGCGAGTTCATTATAGGAATCTGCAATAATAACAGCCTTATCAAGGGTATTAATAATATCTTCAGCGGTTTTTCCTGGTGAGGAGTACAAAATATCCTTTTTATCAAAACCAGCCTCATACGCTTTCATGACTTCGTTGGCTGACGCTGCATCAGCACCAAGTCCCTGATTACTCATATAGCGGCATATATGCTTATTGGGATTTGTTTTAATTGAATAAAAGATGTTAAAACCCGGCAGTGCTTCTTTTAAGATAGATACCTGCCTGGCAATCACGTCCTCCTCATACAGGTATATAGGAAATCCATAGTCGCACACAATTCTATCAACCGTTGTCATATCTGCCATCCTGTATCGCCTCCAGCCACAATAATTATGTATCTCAGTGTACAACCTTTTCTTTAATTGGGCAATGAAGCAATACATTATAATTCAAAACATCGCTATATATGGAACTAAGATCATAACCAATCAGAGTTTTCAAGACGAAGGGACGGTGGTACTGTCTTCAATGAAATTAACCTTAACACAATCCAGTAATAACTACAGAAAAGAACAGGGAAATAACTTGCCAGACACAACCACCGTCCCCTCGTCTTCTTTTTTATAGCAGAATGTTGATACTTTATCCAAAAATATGCGCTATCGTGTATGGCCTGGCGAAAAAGTTCAGTAAATCAAAATAAGAAAAGGAACGGCCTATAAAAATCCAGATTATAGGAGTTTAAATC
>NZ_DATMXX010000204.1:0-27866 GCF_035561255.1 Sporomusa sp.
GATATACTACGCGTTGTCAGTGCACCACCCGCCTGCGCCTGCAAACTTCTTTAATGCTGAATATATATATTCAGCTTGGCAATAGTAAACTCCTTGCTCGCCAATAAAAAAGACAACCCCCGTTCCGGGGATTGTCTATTATTAGTAGAGTAATTATACTGTTTTCTGACCAAACCTAATTAACTCTTTCATCCGCTTAACTGGCAGCATGCGCATAAGAATTAGGCAAATAACACACTCCGGAACTAAGTAACTAGCATTAAAGACCAGTGAATAAAGATAAGGTGACATACCCTGGGGTGCATAACTGGCAAAGAAAACTATTCCTGAGATATAATGACAGATAAAGCGGGCAAAGATTCCGGTGATCGTTCCTATAACTATCTTATCCTTAAAATAGCCTGCCAAACCAAGTGCCATGAATGGCAGCGGATAATCAAACAGCACTTGCAGCGGGTGTAGGATATAAGGACTTTGAATGAGATTAACTATCCCATACACAAACCCGGTAATAAACCCCACTTCAGGTCCATAGTAAACTGCCATCAATAAAATTGGCAGCATACTTCCCAATGTGACACTGCCTCCCTGTGGCATTTTATATAATTGAAAAGCGTGTAGTATAGCAGCCAGTGCGATCGCCAGGCCAATATGGGCCATGACTCTGGCGTTGAGCTGGACTTTCTTCATCTTAATCAGACCAATCAGCAGCGCTACCACGCCAACCAGCGTCAGCATTGTTGTTGGACTGGCAATAACAGTAAGTATATTTTCACTAATTGATGGTTTCATAACTTTTCACTCCTATGTATTGTTTTAACAACAGAAAACCGCATCCCAGCAGGGACACGGCTCATTTGTCACGTCGCTTCCCTACGCTGGCATTACCCAGATCAGGTGAAAGGGTAATGGACAAGCCATTTCTCAGCCCCGAAGGCACCCCTAGCACTATTTACAGTTTTCATTGATTATTTTAATCATAATACATCTTTTACCACTATACAAATGTTTTTTATTTACAAAACCTACAATAGCAAAAAAACAACTAAAAGACGCAAATGCGTCTTTTAGTTATTGGAATTATCGCTATCTTCTAAGATAAAGTCATCATTCGTTAAGTCCAGGCCAGTATCAGTAACGTAATTCGGCATCATGTCCGGCATTGTACATCACCTTTCTACTAACACAGTACATTTGTCTTTAAATACACTATAACATAAGTATGACAGCCTGTCTAACGGATGTTTATGGTAGTTATTCTAACCTAATACTTATATCAGCCGCTTTAACCGACTGAGTAATAAGCCCACTGGAGATTATATTAACGCCGACCGCAGCCAACTCAGGTACCTGCTCTAGAGTAATATTGCCTGTTACTTCCACCAAAGCCTGATTATCAATAATCTCTACAGCCTGCTCAATCATAATAATGGACATGTTCTCAAGCGCAATGACATCCACACCGGCAGTTACTGCTTCTTCAACCTGTTCTAGAGTTTCGACCTCAATCTCAATTTTTATAAAAGGCGAAAGATGATGACGGATTCTTTCGACTGCCGGAGTAATGCCGCCTGCAGCCTGAATATGATAATCTTTAATAAGAGCCATATAGTCAAGGGCATAGCGGTGACTTTTGCCACCACCCATTTTCACAGCGTATCTTTCCAGCATCCTAAGTCCAGGGGTCGTCTTTCTGGTATCGGCAATAAGTGCCCCGGTATCGCCAACAGCCTCTACGAACCGGCGAGTCTCTGTAGCAATTCCAGACATACGCTGCAGAAAATTAAGCGCAACCCGCTCGCCGCTTAGCAGGCTGCGAATTGGTCCTTCAATAATCGCAAACTTTTCACCGGCCGGTATACTGGCTCCATCGTTATATCTAAAAGCAATTTTAATATTCCTGCTAAGCAGGGAATATACCCGGGAAAAAATATCCTTTCCGGCCAGCACCATCTCTTCTTTTGCTAGTAGATAGCCTTCCGAATAGTGATCATCTGTAAAAATCGCCTGACTGGTAATATCACCAACGCCAATATCTTCTTTTAGGGCTTGCCTCAGCAAATCTTCGACAACCAGATTATTCATGGTAGAAGCCTTCCTTTCCGTAACACTAGCCAATAACCTCTTCCCTATTTTATCCCGCCCAACAAAAAACATCCCCATCTGCCGGGGATGTTTTTCCTTGCCTTAAAAAAGACTTTTTATTTTGCAACATATAGAATCGGATATGACCCGAAGTTCTTATACCACAAACATTTTGCTTCAACTGCGCTTACAGCGGCAGCAATATTGCTCTCTGTCATGCTGCCCTCAATATCAAAAAAGAAAATATACATACCCAATCCAGTGCGGGCCGGACGTGACTCAATCCGTGACAGGTTGACATCTCGATTTGCAAATTCCTGTAATATATTGCACAGGCTACCTGGACGTTCACCATTGATCTGGCATACAAGCGTTGTCTTGCTTTTGCCTGTTAGATTGATTGCCGGCTGCTGCTCCAAACCGATAAAGCGGGTCGAATTAGCCTGATTATCCTGAATATCAGCAGCTAATACGGTGAGCCCATAAATGTCACCTGCCTGTAAACTGCCTACCGCTGCGAATAAGCCATCGCTTGCAGCAACTATTCTCGCTGCCTCGGCAGTACTCTCAACCGGTTTTAGTTTAGCCTGAGGGTAGAGGATTGCCAGCGTTTTGCGGCATTGAGCAAGTGCCTGGGGATGGGAAAGAATGGCGGCAATCTCCTGGCTGTCCTTTTTAGCCAGCAAATTATGCCTAACAGGCAATACAACCTCTTTGGTAATATATAGCGCAACATCATGAGCAATAGTATCTAATGTAATATTAACCGATCCTTCCAGTGAATTTTCAACAGGAACGATACACTCATCAACCTCACCTAATGCAACTGCTCTAATAACTGCATCAATACCCGCAAAAGGTTTTAATGAGGCTTCATTCTTATTATATAATTGCAATACGACTTCCTCACAATATGTCCCCTGCGGCCCCAGATAACCAACTGTTCTCATTAATAACCCTCCCCAAAATATAAAAACTCCCGTCCTGTAAAAGGACGAGAGTTAGCTCGCGGTACCACCTTTGTTATCCGCTGCACACGGATCACCTCATAAAGTACAGGCTTAACACCGATACTCCCCTTCGCTGATAACGGTGAAGGTCTCCGGCTCCGCCTACCATCTGCGGCGCTCGTCCGGCAGATTTCAGCAAGCAACTCCAAGGTGAACTTCAGCAGACCAATCCGTGCCGGCTCTCAGCCTCCCGGCTCTCTGTAGCGGAACTAGTATACCTACTTTTCCTCTTCATAGTTATTAACACTATTTTTCCTAATATATCATGAGTCTGTTAGATATTCAAGCGAATTTTTTAGACTTGGCATTAGTTTTGTTAGCGAAGTTTTCCAGAATCATCATCCCTTTTGGTGTCAGGATTGACTCCGGATGAAATTGTACCCCTTCAACATCATATTCCCGGTGTCTAAGACCCATAATCAAACCATCCTGTGATGTAGCTGTGATCTCCAGACATTCCGGCAACCCGGCTTTTTCTACAATGAGGGAATGATACCTGCCGGCAACAAAAGGCTGCGGCAGACCTTGGTAAAGATCTTTGCCCCGATGGATAATATATTCTGTTTTACCATGCACAGGCTGTGGTGCCCGGATAACCTGCCCGCCAAATACCTCCCCGATAGCCTGATGTCCCAGACAGATCCCAAGTATCGGTATCTTCCCGGCAAACCGGTCAATAGCCGCTTTGCTGATCCCGGCATTTGCCGGTGTTCCCGGACCGGGCGAGATAATAATGCCGCTATAACCCGCATTGTCTATCTCCTCAACAGAGACCATATCGTTCCGAATGACGGTAACCGAGTGGCCTAAACTGGCAACATACTGATATACATTGTAGGTGAAAGAATCATAATTATCAATAAGTAAGATCATATCATTTTAGCCTCCTCAACTAACTGCATCAAGACGCGGGCTTTATGCATGATCTCATGGTATTCCAGCTCTGGCACAGAGTCGGCGACAATCCCCGCCCCTGTCCGCACCGTGACCTGCTGTCCGTCAATAATTAACGTACGGATTGTAATGCAGGTATCCATATTTCCCCTAAAGTCAAAATACCCCACAGCACCGGCGTAAGGACCACGACTGTCTCCTTCCAGCTCATAGATAATCTCCATAGCCCGCACTTTAGGCGCACCGCTCACTGTTCCTGCCGGAAAACATGCGCTCAGTACATCAACAGCTGTAAATGCAGGGTCAACCTGACCTGACACTTCTGAGACAATATGCATGACATGGGAGAATTTTTCAACCTCCATCAGCCTGTCAACAGTTACTGTTCCCGGCAGACTGATCCGCCCCAGATCATTGCGGCCAAGATCCACCAGCATCGCATGCTCGGCTCGTTCTTTGGCATCTGCCAGTAATTCTTCGGCCAGTTGATCGTCTTCAGCCTGACTGCCGCCCCGGCGACGCGTCCCGGCAATCGGGCAGGTCAGCACTTTACCGTCTTCCAGCTTTACAAGGCGTTCAGGTGACGCACCAACAAGCTGCTTATCACCAAAATTAATATAAAACATGTACGGGGAAGGGTTGGCCTGCCTTAGACGCCGGTAAAGCGCAAACGGGTGCTGGGTCAGTTTATAGTGAAAAGGGCGTGATAACACTACCTGAAAGATATCGCCGGCAGCAATATATTCTTTGGCCTGCTCCACCCTATTGATATAGTCCTGCTTAAGCAGGGCTTCATCCTGCTCAAAACTTATTTCAGACCGGTCACTCAGGCCAGCCTGATTCCCCTCCTGATAGGCTTCAGGTAATATGACAGGTTGTTTGAGTTTAGCCATCAGCCCTGCCAGTTCCTGCAGCGCCTGGTCATATTCCGCTGCGGCCCGGGCCCCTGGTTGAAGTTGCACCAAATTGATCAGGCGTGTGGAATGGGTCAGATGATCCATAACAATGATATATTTACAAACCATCATCTCAATGAGCGGTAAATCATCAGGGATGTTCAGACCATATACCCGTTCCCAGGACGCTACCGATTCATAAGCGGCATACCCCACCGCCCCGCCGGCAAACGGCGGCAGTTCAGGCAGATTCGGCATCGAAAAATTTTCTAAAAACTTTTTAAGAATCAGGTGTGGCTTGCCTGCCGCCTGCGCTGCGCAGCCGGCAATACTAATGTCGGCCTGTTTGCTGTAGGCAGTAAGCGACGCCAGTGGCTCGGTGCCAATAAATGAATACCGGCCAAAGGTCTTGCCTGTTTGAGCGCTTTCAAGAATAAAGCCTGCCGCATCGCCCACTAGTTTGTAATACATTGAAACAGGTGTTTCCATATCTGTAGACAGCTCAAAACAAACCGGCAGTACCGTGTAGGTCTCTGCCAACCGGCAGAAATCTTCTTTATCTGGATATGCCTTCATCAGCACCCACACTCCTTATCAAGCGCCTGCCTGATTGCGCTTGTGAACTCTTGTACCGCCTCAACACCACTGTTCGTTAGCCGTTCCATGACCGCACTGCCGACAATGACAGCATCGGCATACTTAGCCGCCTGACACGCAGCCTCCGGACTGCCGATGCCAAAACCCATGGCCAATGGCAGGCCGGTCTCCCGGCGCACAGCGGTCATAAGCGGCGCAAGCTGATCATAGTCAATCTGGCGCACACCGGTAACACCGGTACTTGATATGCAATATAAAAAACCGGCAGCCTGACTGCAAATTGTTTTTAAACGGTCAGGTGTAGTCGTAGGCGCAATAAACCTGATTAAGTCCAGCCCCGCCTGCCTGCAAGACGGTTCAACAACAGCCGTTTCTTCGACAGGCAGATCGGGAATGATCAGCCCGCTGATTCCGGCCTTGGCAAAACTATTGATAAATTTGTCAATCCCGAACTGCAGCACAATATTGTAGTACGTCATAATAGCCAGTGGGATTGTCGTCTCCTGCTTAAGAAGTGTTACAAGCTCAAGTGCTTTCCCAACAGTAGCCCCGGCTGCCAACGCCTGTGTCGCCGCATGCTGGATAATTGGCCCGTCAGCCATCGGGTCTGAGAAAGGCAGTCCAATCTCAACTAAATCGGCGCCAACTGACTCTACAGCCTTTACCGCCTGCAGCGTAGTGCTATAATCGGGAAACCCGGCTGTCAGGTAAATAATCAGCCCTTTGCGGCCTGTCGCGCTCAGGGTACGAAATTTTTCTGCTATGTTCATCCTTCCACTCCTCCCATTACCTGTGCCACCATCTGCACGTCCTTGTCCCCCCGCCCTGACAGGCAGACAACAATTACATCGTCCGGCTTGGTCTGCGGCATCAGGGTTTCCAAATAGGCCAGGGCATGGGCGCTTTCAAGCGCCGGGATAATTCCTTCCAGCCGTGCCAGACGCTCAAAAGCAGCCAGCGCCTCTTCGTCGGTAACCGCGGTATAGGTTACCTTCCCAGTGTCTTTGAAATGGGAATGCTCAGGCCCAACACCCGGATAGTCAAGACCTGCCGATATTGAATAGGCAGGAATAACCTGACCTTCACTGTCCTGCCGCAGATAACTTAAGGCACCGTGCAGCACACCGGGATTGCCATTAGTCAGTGAGGCCGCATGTTCGCCGGTGTGTAACCCTTTTCCGGCCGCTTCTACCCCGATCTTGGTCACGGACAGGTCGTCACGGAACTGGTAGAAGATCCCCATGGCATTGCTGCCGCCGCCGATGCAGGCTACCAGATAGTTTAATTTTTCGCCGGCAGCCGCAATCTGGGCAGCGACTTCCTGACCAATTACGGCCTGAAAATCTCTAACCAGCATCGGATATGGATGCGGCCCCACCACTGATCCAATAATGTAGTGAGTGTCCTGAATATGGGTAACCCAATAGCGAATGGCCTCACTGGTAGCATCTTTCAGGGTGCCGCTGCCGCTTGTAACCGGCACAACCTTGGTCCCTAAGAGCCGCATGCGGAAAACATTAAGCGCCTGGCGCTCCATATCCTCAGCCCCCATAAACACAGAGCACTGCAGACCAAACAGCGCAGCTACCGTGGCGCAGGCCACCCCATGCTGACCTGCTCCCGTCTCGGCGACGATGCGTTTTTTTCCCATCTGCCGCGCCAACAGCGCCTGACCGATGGCGTTATTAATCTTGTGCGCACCGGTGTGGAGCAAGTCTTCCCGCTTCAGATAAATCTTCCCCCGGCCATAGTGCTGGGTTAACTTAGCCGCATAATAGAGCTTTGTTGGCCGGCCCGCATATTCGTTAAGATAAAAATCCACCTCAGACTGAAACGCAGCATCTTCTTTTAACCTGCGGTAATTGGTTTCAAGCTCAATAAGGGCTGGCATCACAGTTTCCGGGACAAACCGGCCGCCATATTGTCCAAACCTTCCATTATCATTAGGCATTTTGACATCTCCCCTCATGTTGTAAACTATGCAAAGCCAGCTCGCACGTCTTAGCAGGCATATCAGGAGCTGTAACCAGCCCTTCGCCAACTAAAATTCCCTTTACACCGGCATTTTTCAGCTTTAATGCATCCTCGCCATTTTTAATCCCGCTCTCACTGATCATTAACCAGCCTGGTTCACAATCAGGCAATAGCCTGAACGTCTGCTCAATATTAGTTGTAAATGTCTGCAAGTCCCGGTTATTAATCCCCACCAGCCTGGCACCTGTCTGTTTTACCCGGATAAGCTCCGACAGGGTATGCACCTCCACCAAACAGTCCAGCCCCAGGCTAGCTGCAAGCTGTGACAAGGTGTGAAGCTCACTGTCCGACAATACAGCGGCAATCAGCAGGACCGCATCAGCCCCTGCCGCTCTGGCCGCATAGAGCTGATACCCGTCAATGATGAACTCCTTGCATAACACCGGTAAGCTGACAATAGCTTTTACCTGTCTGATATCGTCCAAACAACCGCGAAAAGCGGCGTTGGTATGCACTGATAAGGCGGCAGCACCGTTAGCGGCAAAAATAACAGCCAACTCCGGCACCGTGTAATCTTTACACAGGAGGCCTTTGGCCGGAGACGCCAGCTTGCATTCAGCAATAAGCGCCCAGTCCCTGCTTGCAATCGCCGTACTAAAAGCAAAGCTGCCTGTAGTTAGCCTGCCGCTTATTGTTTCAAGCGGGGTGACCTTTTTCATTAACGCTACCGCTTGTCTGGTTTGAGCTACAATTCTGTTTAACATCAGCCACCTCCATGCTCCTGACTGCGGTAATAAACCGCTCTATTTTTTTGCTGTCTTTAACCCCATTTGTTTCTACACCGCCGGATACATCAACACCGTCAGGCGCAAGTATCTGAATGGCCTCTACGACATTGCCGGGTGTCAGCCCTCCGGCTACCATAAATGGTCTTGGCACCTGCCTGATTACGCTTAATGCCTGCTGCCAATCAAAGGGTATACCTGTTCCCCCCTGCTGCCCAACGCTGAAACTGTCAAACAAGGTCCAACCAGGCTGATAGCCTGCAAAAGCTGCTGCACTAAATCCCGGGCTGATGCCAAAAGCTTTAATCACCGGATAACCGATTAAACGGCAGTATGCCGGTGACTCATCACCATGCAGCTGAACATAGTCCAGCCGGCATTCCCGCGCAATCGACTGCACCTCGGCAAGTGGTGCGTTAACAAATACACCAACCTTGCCAATCCCTGAAACCTGGCAGGCAATGTCCCGTGCTTTTTCCACGGCAATCTGCCGCCGGCTGGCGGCAAATACAAAACCAATCAGGTCTGCACCGGCATCCCGCGCTGCCACTGCAGTGTCTATTGTACTGATACCACAAATCTTTATGATAATGATAAGCCCTCCTTAACCTATATACAACGCGTTAAAGTTTTTGCAGGCGGGTGGTGTGTTGGCAAAAGCGGAAGTCAAGCGCCAGCGGTGGAGCGTTGTCAACACACCACCCGCCTGTGCCTGCAAACTTCTTTAATGCGGAATATATAGTACTAGTAATTCTGAGTTAACGCCTTTAACGCGTCGAGTTTAGCTAATGCTGCCCCGCTGTCAATGCTTACAGCAGCCAGTTGTATCCCTTCGCTGATATCGGTTGCCGCATCGGCCACGACCAGGGCGGCCGCAGCGTTCATCAGGACAATGTCGCGTTTAAAGCCAGGCTCACCGGCAAGGAGCTGCATAACAATCCGGGCATTGTCCTCAACCGTTCCACCCAGATAATCAGCAAGTGTGCAGCGCTTAAACCCATATAATTCCGGGTTAATCATATAAGAACGAATTTCACTGCCCCGTACTTCGGCCACTTGCGTTGGCGCTGCTGTCGATATTTCATCAAGTCCATCCAGGCTGTGAACAACCATTGCACTTGTTACGCCCAGCTCTGCCAGTGCTTGAGCAACTTTTAGTGTTAAATCGGGGGCATATACCCCAATCAGCTGGCAATTCGCCCCTGCTGGATTGGTCAGCGGTCCTAGCAGGTTAAACACAGTACGAAAGCCTAATGCTTTCCGGGGATTGACCGCATACCGCATGGCTTGATGAAAATTAGGTGCGAAGATAAAGCCTACCCCAATAGTATCAATGGCCTCAGCTAAGGCTGCAGCCGGTAATTCCAGCTTTACCCCCAGTGCGCTGAGCACATCAGCGCTGCCACAGGAACTGGACACACCCCGGTTACCGTGTTTGGCGACACTAAGTCCGGCGCCTGCCAGGACAAAGGCGACTGCTGTCGAGATGTTGAAAGTTCCCTGTTTATCGCCGCCAGTACCGCAGGTATCAATTAACTTCTTTGCATCGCACTTTACCTTGATTGCATGACTGCGCATTGTCTCTGCAAAGCCGGCAACCTCCAGGCTTGTTTCCCCCTTCATGCGCATGGCTGTTAAAAAAGCGCCGATTTGCGTTTCACTTGCCTGGCCTGACATAATTACCTGCATAGCAGCTCTGGCCTCTTCCCGGGAGAGGTTTTGGCCTGCGACGGCCTGCGCAAGATAGTCTTTTAACATGAACCCCCAGCCTCCTTTATTAGAAAAGCTTGGCTTGTGCCAAGTCCTTTTAGGACAACGGCAGAAACCTTGGACTTTTCTTATCCCTTGGTCACAGAATCGAATTTTAAAAATTCTAATGGGCAAAAAAATAAAGACCATTTCACCTCAGGGGCGAAATGGTCCGCGGTACCACCCTAATTTGGAAAGCTTAGGCTAAATAAAAACGACCATCTCACCCCAGGGGCGAAATGGTCGCGATACCACCCTTTTTGAAAAGCCTAAACTTTCCCTTGTTCAGGTACGGGAATTACATCCGATACCCTAGCCTGTTAACGACGGCGTCCGGCCCAGCCTACTGGCAAAATGCGTTTGGGGGGCAGCTCACAGGTCCATTCCAGATGCTCTCTAGGCCGGTCATCACACCTCCGGAAAATCCGGTCACCGGCTCGCTGAACTATAGTGTACATATGTACTCGTCCTGTTCACAGCTATTTACAGTATTTAACTTTATAGTTATTCTATCTTATTGTTTTTGTATTGTCAAGCGTATTTTTTCCTGATTTTTTCGTGTTTATACCTGACGGCACAAGACCAAGCAGGTTAAATAGCCACGGCGCACCTAAAGTAAGCCATAATCCTGCCAGCCAGTAGCGGATATAACGGAACAGTAAAAAATAAGCGTGTTTTTCGTGTGGGAACACAATCTTTAAACCTGCCCAAATAATGAACAAACCTGTTAACCCCACTACAACCCGGCCAGACAATTTAGCCCACTCTCCCTGCGGTACCACCCCACCGGCAGTAACATAGTGCCGCGCGATAATCAGACCAATACCGGCCCCGGATAGCGCCGCAACAATCGAAGCACTGTCTTTGCCAGGGTGCAGCCAAAATAACAATATCGGCCCCATGAGGGCAAGCAGGCCCTGCTGCCATGGTCTTAGCCGGATAATCCAATTGACCAGCAGCGGCTCGGCCAAAGCACAGCTGATAAGCAATACTAGTCCCAGAATCCAGCCTGCCAGTACATCGGTAGGAAAGTGCACCCCCAGATAGATGCGGGAAAAACCAATGCATACTGCTATGCTGGCGCCCATTGGCCATAAATAACGCTTTTGGGACAGCTTTGCTAAACCAAGCCAGAACACCAACCCCGTCTGGGCATGGTTGCTGGGCAGGCTGTAGCCGCCAGCAGGAAAAAGCTGAATCTCGGGCCGGAATGCAAAAGGGCGCGGCTGCGCTAGGATATCCTTTATCGATATATTTACGTAATGCGATAATAATACAACAAAAGATAACCGTACTCCAATCCGTAAATCGCCGCACCAAAGGATAATTGGCAATACCAGCAGGTAAAACTCTTCTTGTCCCAGCAGCGTTACACCCCGGAATACGGTATCGGCAACCGGACTGCGCATTTGCTGCACAAAGACAATTATATCCAAGCCATAACGCAATAGCTCATTCATTAGCCCTTATCCCATTTTCAGCCCTAATAATCCCGGTGATTGTTGCGGCCAGTTCTGCCAGTGTTCCCTGATAATCGGCCTTTGCTGCCACCGCTTGCGAATTTAGCAGGCAATCGGTAACAAGGTAGGTTTTCATACCAACCTTAGCTGCCGCTAAATCCTCGATAACATCATTTCCCACCATCAGGCATTCTTCCGGCTTACGCCCGATGCGTTCAGCTATTTCCAGATAATATTCGGGATACGGTTTGCAAAAATGACAATCTTCATAGCAAGTAACAAATGCAAATTCTACATCCCCTACCCCGGCCCAGTCAATCCGCTGCCGAATGGCGCTAATAGGAAATATCGGATTTGTCGCTACAACTACGTCAAGCCCTAGCTCAGCTACTGCCATAACAGCCTGCCTGGCATTGGTATTAGACTTGGTCGTTGGTTTGACCAACACAAAGTCTGTTTGATAAAAATCTTCGAGTACAGGCATCAAAACATCAGGCGTTACGCCAATGTTCGGCAAAAAGTCTTCAAAGAACACTTGCTGATTGGTCTTGGATTTATCCCGGCTTCTAATCATGACTGCAGTAGAGGCTAATAACTGACTGATAAACTTTTTAGGGTCAGCAATATCAGCAACCCGCGCACCGAGGTGGTTCAGATATTCCCGCAAAAACTCGTCCTGATTAAGCGGCAACAGGGTTCCATCAAGATCGAATAATACACTTTTTATCATGTAATGGTACTCCTTCGGTATAGTCTTTTACAACTCAGTTTACTAGAAAAATGAACATAAGCCAAGTCATAGCAGAGACACGTGTCCCTAAAACTTAATATTCCTATATACAACGCATAAAGTTTTGCAGGCGGGAGGTGTGTTGGCAAAAGCGGAAGTCAAGCGCCAGCGGTGGAGTGTTGTCAATGCACCTCCCGCCTGCGCCTGCAAACTTCTTTATTGCGAAATATATAGTTTACCCAAAGCAGGAGTCCTAACGTTTTCATGGTATATGTATAGTGAGGTGTTGACATGCACGTACATTTAACATTGGTTCTTGTTGCATTTCTCTGGGGATTAAACCCGCCTGTAATGAAAATCGGACTTTTGTATATACCACCGATGCCTTACAATGCTGTGCGTTTATTTGCTGCTTTAATGATCGGCTGGCTTATCTTACGGCGTTTATGCAACTGGGTACCACTCCGGATTGAGGATCGCAAAGCGCTCATCATATCCAGTCTGGGGTTCTTCTTTTTTCAGCTGTTTTTTACCTTTGGCATCCAATTGACCACAGCCGGCAATTCATCGTTAATTCTGGGCTGTCTCCCTGTCAGCATCGCCATCATTAACCATTTCCACCACCTGGAAAGAGTCAAACCAGGGGTGATTCGGGGAATCATTATTTCCCTTGCCGGTGTAGCATTAATGGTAGCCGGAACAGGCAAAGAAGTCAGCCTCAGCGGCGATCATCTGTTAGGCGCTTTGCTGCTCTTAACCGCCTCACTGAGTTATGGCTATTATACGGTCTTTTCCAGACCGCTGGCTGCCACCTATTCAGCCTATCAGGTGACGGCCTATATTCTGCTGATTTCCACCGGATTGTTTGCACTTATTTCCCTGCCAGCAGTAGTGGCTGTTGACTGGCAGTCGGTGCCCTGGCAAGGCTGGGCCAGCTTCTTATACTCCGGCATATTTCCCCTCTGTCTGGCCAACTGTCTCTGGATCTGGGGAACTGCCAAAGCAGGCAGCACCACGGCATCGCTGTATAACAACCTGTCACCCGTATTTGCCGTTGGTGCCGGCTACTACTTCCTGGGCGAGACGTTTGGCTGGTTACAGTTCATTGGCGCTGGCATCATTTTGGCCGGCCTGTATGATGCCAGAAGCAAGAGCATGGAACATCCTGAAGAAAATTGCAATAAGTCTGCCTAAGCTAATCCCCCAAAAACAAATCCCGCATTCCGGAACTTCCGGAGTGCGGGATATTTGTTTCACCTTTAACAGGCTTGCTTAATTTTCTTAATCTCTTCAATCAGCACAGGCACTACTTCCAATACATCGCCAACAATACCGAAGTTGGCCGACTTAAAGATCGGCGCATCAGCGTCCTTATTGATGGCAATAATGATGTCCGATGTCGACATGCCGGCCAAATGCTGGATGGCACCACTGATGCCACAGGCAATATAGACTTTGGGGGCTACTGTTTTACCGGTTTGTCCAACCTGGTGAATAGCGGGTTTCCAGCCGGCATCAACAGCGGCGCGGGATGCACCGACTGCACCGCCCAGAACATTAGCCAATTCTTCGATGAGTGCAAAGTTTTCTGGTTTGCCCATTCCCCGGCCACCGGCGACAATAAACTGAGCCTCTTCCAGATTGCAGGCTGCCGCATCGCTAAGTGAGAGGATTTCAATAAGCCTGGTACGGATATCTTGCTGTTTTATCTTGCCGGCAACACGCACAAGCTCACCATTGCGGGACACATCCGGCACAGGGCGCTTAAATACATTGGGCCGGACTGTACCCATCTGCGGACGATGGTTAGGGCAGAGGATGGTGGCCATAATATTGCCGCCAAACGCCGGACGCGTCCAGGCAACAAGCCCTGTTTCTTCATCAATACCCAGGCTGGTACAGTCGGCAGTTAGACCTGTGCCAACCCGGCATGCCACCCGCGGCCCAAGGTCGCGTCCGTCATTGGTCGCTCCCATAAGAATAACCGAGGGTTTATATGTATTAATTAAATCAGTAAGAGCAGTTGTATAAGCGTCAGTACTATAATGCTTATATTCTGCGCCTTCTACCAAATATACCTTGTCGGCGCCGCTGGCAAACATGTCCTTGGCCAGCTGCTCAACACCTTCGCCAATGACGACAGCCGCTAATGGCTGCCCCATAGCCTCAGCCAGCTTACGGCCTTCTCCCAGCAGTTCCAGTCCGACATTGCGGGCCTTGCCTGCAAACTGTTCAATGTATACCCAAACACCCTGATAGTCGCTGGTGTCAGTTGCCGGTTCTCCGGCAGCCGGGCGACTAATCGCCGTTACGGGACAAACATCAATACACGCGCCGCATACTGTACAGGCATCGGTAATTACGGCTTTATCCCCTTCCATAACAATCGCGCCAAACGGACAGGCGCTGACACAGGCACCACAGCCTATACATTGCTCTTTATCAACATTAACAGCCATTCTATAAAACCCCCCTGATATCAGATGATTTTAGCCTGAGTAAGTTTTGTCAGCAATCGGGTTACAGCATCGCGGGCGTTATCCTCCTGAATAATCTCACCCTGAACCCGCTGTTTGGGGGTAAAGATGCGGCGCACCTGAGTAGGTGACCCTTTAAGTCCGATCTGTTCCGGGTTGATATCAAGATCAGCAGCAGTCCAGACAGGTATCTCTTTACGGTTAGCTTTCATGGTGCCTTTGATGCTGGGGTAGCGCGGTTCATTAATTGATTTCACAACACTAAGCAGAACAGGCAGTTTAGTCTCAATAATCTCATAGCCCTCTTCATGCTCGCGCTCAGCCCGTACAAGTCCATCAGCGATATCAAGTTTGGAAACATAGGTAATCTGCGCAATATCAAGGTGTTCGGCAATCTCCGGTCCTACCTGGGCCGTATCACCGTCGATAGCCTGTTTGCCACAAAGGATTACGTCAAAGCTGCCGAGTTTCTTGATCCCGGCAGCCAGCGTATGACTGGTAGCCAGCGTGTCGGCGCCGCCAAAGGCACGGTCACTCAGCAGAATAGCCTCATCAGCCCCCAGGGCAATACACTCTTTTAGAGCATCTTTAGCCTGCGGCGGCCCCATAGAGATTACGGTTACCCGGCCGCCATGCTTCTCTTTTAGCCGCAATGCCTCTTCTACCGCATTTTTATCAAAAGGATTTACAATGCTTGGTACGCCCTGGCGAATCAATGTATTGGTCTGCGGGTCAATTTTAACCTCAGTAGTGTCTGGTACCTGTTTGACACAGACGATTATTTCCATCACACGTCCCCCTGTTGTAAATATCAAATAATGATAACAAAATATAACATCTCTTATTCTAATATTATTTACTGGCACACTGCAACATTTTTTGTATAACTCCTGAAAATTTCTCAAATTTTAAAACCATTAAATTAGCACGTAAATTAGCACGCAACAGTTGCCCATAGTGCTATAATAAAATTGGTACCCATAAATATCTCCGGAGGCATTATCACTATGAAGCTACTTTTAAACCAAAAACTGAGACGCTATCTGTTACTGCTTGTAGTCATTACTGTGGCAGTTGTTGAAATACCCATTGTTGCCGTTGGTTACTTAACCAAACCTGTTCCCAGCGATACAATTATCGTATTGGGGGCCAAACTGATCGACGATCAGCCCAGCACCATGCTTAGGCTTAGGCTTGATGAAGCAATCCAGCTATATACTCAGGGCTTTGCCCCGTTCATCATTGTGAGTGGTGCTCAGGGTCTGGATGAAATAGCCAGCGAGGCTGACGTTATGCGCAATTACCTTGTCAACAAAGGCATTCCAGCCGAGAGAATCTATGTGGAAAATAAATCCTACAATACGTATCAGAACCTGCTTTATTCTAAAAACATTATGCGCGAACACGGCTTTCGTCAGGCCATCATTGTCTCTAACGCCTCACATATCAGACGCTCACTGGTACTTGCTCAGCAATTAGGCATCGAAGCCAGCGGTTCACCGGCCCCTATGGCAGACAATGCTTATCTTGCAGCCAAGCAATATGCCAGGGAAGGCGCGGCAATGCTGTCACTTTTAATGCTTAACAAGTAGTAACAGCCCCTTTGCCCAAGAGACCTTCAATGGCGCTAAAAGCTGCCGGTGACGGCTCAATCCAGAAATCCCGCTCGGTTTTAATGACGCGTTTACTGTCAACCAGATGCAAATAAACGGCAGATGGCCCGGTATATTTATTCAGCAGCTTTTTTAGCCCGGCCAGGGTAGCAGGCGTTTCCTGATCTTTGCGCAACGTGATTCTGACCTCTGCCCCGGCACCACTGAGCGGGGTTATGTCATCAGCCATAATCTTTGCACCTTCTTCATGGATGTTAAGACGCCCGGAAACCAGCACCGGCAAATCCGGTGCCAACAGGCGACCTGTTTTTTCAAAAATCCGGGGAAATACGATAACCTCTACCTGCCCGGTGAAATCTTCAAGATTAACAAAACACATCATGCTGCCGTTTTTTGTATTAATGCGCTTAGCACTGGCAATCAGCCCGCCCACCCGGATCGGCTGCCCGTCAGTATACTGGCCTTCGGCTAAACTGCCAAGCCCTGGCAGGGATGAGAGCTTAACCCGATATTTATCCAGGGGATGACCGGTTACATAAAAACCGGTTATCTCTTTTTCCAGCGCCAGCAATTCTTCCTGCGGCAATTCAGGTATATCAGGCAGAATTACATCATTCACACAATCCAGGGTATCCTCACCGAACAGGCCTAATTGTCCACTGGCTGCGTCTTTTTGCCGGCAGCCAGCCACCTCCACAGCCTGCTCCAACACCTCTAACAACTGCGAACGCCGGGCTTTCAGCGAATCAAACGCACCGCATTTGATTAAACTCTCAATCACCCGTTTGTTCACTACCCGCATATCGACACGGGAGCAAAAATCAACAAGCGATGTAAATTTGCCGCCCTTTTGCCGGGCCGCAATAATGCTCTCCAGGGCATTACCACCCGCATTTTTGACGCCGGCCAGACCAAACCGGATCGCCTCTCCGTCAACAGAAAACGACTTGCCGCTGGCGTTAATATCCGGCGACAAAACAGAAATCCCCCGCCGCCGGCATTCCTCAATATAATAGCCGACCTTATCATTGGTCCCCATTACGCTTGTTAACAAGGCAGCGTAAAATTCTTGAGGAAAGTGAGCCTTAAGATAAGCCGTCTGATATGCAACCAGCGCATAAGCGGCGCTGTGGGATTTATTAAACCCATAATCAGCAAAATGGGTCATGAGATCAAAGACCTCATGGGCCAGTTTGGCATCAAACCCCCGGTCAGCTGCGCCTTTAAGAAAAGATTCGCGTTGAGCGGCCAGCACTTCATGTTTCTTTTTACCCATCGCGCGGCGCAAGAGGTCGGCTTGTCCCAACGAGAAGCCTGCCAGCACCGAGGCAATCTGCATAACCTGCTCCTGGTACAAAATAACGCCAAAGGTATCTTTCAAAACAGGCTCAAGCACAGGGTGTAAATAAGTAACAACCTTCTTCCCGTGGCGGCCGTCAATAAAATCCGATACCATGCCGCTGCCAAGCGGACCTGGGCGGTAAAGTGCTACCAGTGGGATAAGATCATCAAACCGCTCCGGCTTAAGGTCTCTCACCAGATTGGTCATGCCGCTTGACTCCATCTGAAATACTCCGGATGTGTCGCCGGTCGACAACATCACACAGGTTTTAGTATCGGCCAGGGGGATCTGATCAATATCAAGATCCACACCCCGGTTCTCTTTGATTGATAGGATAGCATCCCCAATTACAGTTAAAGTTCTAAGCCCCAAAAGATCCATCTTTAAGAGGCCGATCTCCTCAACCCGGTCTTTGTCAAACTGGGTGGTGACAAACCCTTCGCTTGATACCTGCAGTGGCGCAAAGTGAGTCAGCGGTTCCCTCGCAATAACCAGACCGGCCGCATGGGTTGAGGCATGGCGCGGCAAGCCCTCTACCGCCATAGCCAGGTCGACAAGTTTGCGCACCGTAGCTTCGGTATCATATAAGCCTTTTAACTCTTGATTGGCTGTTAATGCCTTCTTCAGGGTTATGCCTAGCTCGGCCGGCACCAGTTTGGCAATCCGGTCAACCTCGCCATAAGGCAGGTTTAAGGCCCGTCCCACATCACGGATAGCTGCCCGGGCCGCCATCGTACCAAAGGTAATAATCTGCGCCACCCGGTCGCTGCCATAACGGGCTACAACATATTCAATGATTTTGCTACGGCGTTCATAACAAAAATCAATATCAATATCAGGCATAGATACCCGTTCCGGATTTAAAAACCGTTCAAACAGCAGACCATATTTAAGCGGGTCAATATTAGTAATCCTTAGCAAAAAAGCCACAATACTGCCGGCAGCTGAACCACGCCCCGGACCAACAGGTATGGACTGGCTCCGGGAATAATTGACAAAATCCCAGACAATCAAGAAATAACTGGCATAACCCATTTTTTTAATAACATCAAGCTCAAAGTCAAGCCGGGCCGTTATCTCAGGTGTTTCCTCAGTATACCGCCTGCAAATGGCCTCACGGCACAACTGAGTCAGGTATTCATCATCACTTATTCCATCCGGGGTAGGAAAATCGGGCAGATAGAGTTTATCAAAATCAAACGCAACATCGCAACGCTCGGCAATTTTGCAGGTATTGACCAGCGCTTCGGGATATTCAGCAAAAAGCTCGGCCATTTCAGCCGGACTTTTCAGATAAAACTCATTACTGGGAAATTTCATCCGGTTTTGGTCATCAACAGTCTTGCCGGTCTGAATGCAGAGCAAAACATCATGGCATTCAGCATCCTCTCTGTTGATATAATGGGCGTCATTGGTGGCAACAAGGCCAAGCCCTAATTTTTTCGCCAATTTTACCAGATGCTGGTTTGCCTGTTTTTCCTCAGGCATGCCATGGTCCTGAAGCTCAATATAAAAATTATCTGGGCCAAATATTTCGCGGTACTCGCTAGCAAGAGCTTCTGCCTTATCCAGATCCCCCCGCAAGATAGCCGCTGGAACCTCGCCAGCGATACAAGCGCTTAAGCCGATAAGCCCCTCACTGTGACTGCGCAGTATGTCCCGGTCAATGCGGGGTTTATAATAGAAACCTTCGCTATAGCCCCGGGATACCAGCTCAATTAGGTTACGGTACCCTTGCTCATTGGCGGCAAGCAGAATCAGGTGATAATACGACTCGCCCTCAACCGCCGCTTTATCAAACCGCGAACGGGGGGCAACATATACCTCGCAGCCAATGATTGGCTTAATCCCCTGCTTCTTGGCTTGCTTATAAAAATCAATAGTGCCGTACATTGTGCCATGATCAGTCATGGCAACAGCCGGCATCCCCATTTCTTTCGCCCGGCGTACCAGGTCTGCAATTCGTCCGGCCCCGTCTAATAAACTATATTCGGTATGGTTGTGCAAATGGACAAACATAAGATTTAGCATCCTCCGGTATATAAGCTATATATCTCAGTTTACCACGACTGCGTCAGTATGTGAATGCTAAGAATTTTGTCAGTTTTACGGCAGGTATTAATCAGCTAAATGTGGAAACTGTAATAAAAAAGAAAATCAGAGGTGTTGTACGGTTGCATCATATCGGCATTTTACAATTAACGCAAAACCTTGACGACGCAGTACACGGCTTCAAAGCCGGACTGACTGAACAAAACCTGACGGCTGAATTTCATTATTTGAATGCCGATGGCGCTTTGGATGATTTACCACAGCTTGCCGCTAAACTGGCCGGGCAAAAAGTTGACCTTATCTTTGCCTGTTCAACACCTGCTGCTCAGGCGGCGGTAAGATTAGACGGTACTATCCCCGTGGTATTTACGCCTGTGTTTGACCCGGTTGGAGTAGCCTTGGTCAATACACTGGACAAACCGGGCGGCAAAGCTACCGGCGTTGCCGGCATGGTTCCGGCGGTCAATAAGGTTGCTTTTATCCGTGAACTGTTGCCTGCTGCCAAAACCATCGGTATTTTGTACCATACCGGTGATAGCAATGCGGTGCTGGAGGCAGCGAATTTTAAAAAAGCCGCCAACAATATATTTACACTAGTTGACCTGCCGACAGACAAGCCTGAGGATTTATCAACTTTACCCGGCAAACTAACCCCTGGTCTTGATGCTTTGTTCTTGCCTATTGGCCGGATTATTGAAGAGAATTTTGCCAGTGTGGCCTACTATGCCGAAGCAGCCAATCTACCTGTTATCACCTCGCATGCGCCGAATGTTCCGTCTGGCGCTTTAGGTGCGCTAGTGGCCAGCCACTACGAATTGGGCCGGGCCTGCGCCGCCAAGGCAGCCCAGATTCTTGCCGGTGCCAAACCTGGCGACATCCCAGTCGGCCTTGTTGATCAGCCGGAGGTTCAGCTAAATGCCTTCGTTGCCGCCAATTTAGGCATTGAACTGCCACAATCACTGCTGGCACAGGCCAAAGAAGTATTTGAGTAATTTACTATAGAAAATCTGGAGTGAAATAAATGCGATTAACCCCACAATCTGTTGAACTATTGGCACCGGTCGGTACCTGGGAGGTACTGGAAGCTGCGGTTGCTGCCGGTGCTGATGCCGTATACCTTGGTGGCAAACGCTTTAATATGCGCCTCCACCGCACAGATACCAACTTTGACGATGAAAAACTGGCCCGCGCGATAAAATATGCGCATGACCGTAATGTCCGCCTCTATATTACCGTCAACAACCTGATCAGTGAACGGGAAATCCCCGGCATGCGCGATTATCTTAAGTTGTTAAACCAGCTTCAGCCAGATGCACTGATTGTTCAGGACCTGGCAATTCTCGAGCTGGCGCGGGAGCTAAACATAACCGTACCGCTACACGCCTCAGTTATGATGAATACACATAATGAACATTCGATAAGAACGCTGATGGATTATGGCATAACCCGGGTGGTAACCAACCGCGAGTTGACGCTGACTCAGCTCACGCTGCTTAAAGAGCGCACCGGTATTGAACTCGAATATTTTATACATGGCGATATGTGTGTAGCCCACAGTGGCCAATGCTACCATTCCGGGATAGTATTTGGTCAAAGCTCGAACCGTGGCCGCTGCCTAAAACCCTGCCGCTGGCCTTATCAGCTTATTGACACTGCCACTGGGCAGGCGGTAACAGCCTCCGACCCCGGCCCCTACAAATTGGCAATGAAGGATATGTGCATGTACAATGCCCTGCCGGAGCTCATTCAGGCTGGTGTATGCTCTTTTAAAATTGAAGGCCGTATGCGTACCGCCGATTTTGTCAGCAGGGTTGTAAAAATCTATCGACAGGCAATTGACCGTTATATAGCCGATCCTACCGGTTATTCGTTCGATGCCGCCTCCTGGCAGGAACTTTACGATTACCGTTCCCGCGACTTTTCTACCTGCTACGCACTTGGCAATCCAGGTGCCAGCTCAATTGGCTATACAGGCGAACGTGAACCCCGCTTTTTCAGTCAGGCAGTCACAGAGGCCGGTATCACCGTCACCCCTGCTCTCCCGGCAATACATCCCCCTGTCCCTGAAGTAACTAAACGCCCTGCACTGGCAGTACGGGTTGCCGGGCTCGACGCGCTGACTGCCGCCTTTGAAAACGGTGCAGATACTGCTTATCTTGGCGGAGAGGCTTTCAAACCGAACAAGCCGCTGACATTAAAAGACATTGAACAGGCTGTCAGCCTGGCCGAAAAATACAACACGCAGGTTATTGTCACTACCCCACGTATTACGATGGAACGTGAAGCGGGTGAGCTCGAACAGTTTTTCGCCTGTCTTGATACAATTAAACCGCATGGCCTGATGGTTTCAAACAGTGGCATGCTACGCCTGGCACGGCAAACAACAAACCTGCCGGTCCAGGCCGACTTCTCGTTTAACCTGTTCAACCATCTGACTACAGCCTGGCTTAAAACCAATGGCGCCAGCAAGGTCACCATTTCGCTGGAAGCTACCTATGAACAAATTGCCGAATTGGCCCAAACCAGCAAATTACCGTTAGAGCTAATTGTCCATGGGGCACTGGAAGCGATGGTGCTTGATCATTGCGTGCCATCAGCAGTCCTTAAGGAAACCTCTGCTCATGCTCACTCGCAACTATACCCTCAGCATCACTATTCGCTGTTAGACAGTGCCGGCGAGCGGCATGATATTAAGATAGACCAGTATTCCCGCAACCACATCTTGTTTGCCAAAGATTTGTGCCTGCTGCCCCATCTACCCGCACTGATCAGCGCAGGTGTTAGTAATTACCGGATTGAGGGTCAACATTACAGCCCAGAGCTTGTCGGCTTGCTTACAGCTACATACCGGGCTGAACTTGACCGGTTAAATGCCGGTAATAACAACAATGTTGACAGAGCCATTATCAATAGGCTTGCCACTGCCAGTCCGCGCGAATTAGGTATTGGCGCTTTTCGCTACCGGATATCCAGATAATCTAGCATTACGATTTCAATGTGAGAGGTGAAACCATGACTGACATAAACAGCACACCCTACATAGGCCCTGAAGAGGTGGTTCGCAAAAAGAAAGAGTACATTATTCCATGTGTATACCACTTCTATTCCGAACCGATGCAGTTAGTCAAGGGCGAAATGCAATACCTGTATGACCATACCGGCAAAAAGTATCTTGACTGTTTTGCCGGTGTATCTGTCGTCAACTGTGGTCACTGTCATCCCGAGATCACCAAAGCCATCTGTGACCAGGTCACTACCCTGCAGCATACATGTACGATCTATCTTACTCAGAACATTGTTAACCTGGCCGAACGCTTAGCCCAAATCACGCCAGGCCGCCTGCAAAAAACCTTTTTTTGCTCCAGCGGCACCGAAGCTAATGAGGGTGCCGCCCTGCTGGCCTCGATCTACACTGGCAGGCAGGAGTTTATCAGCCTGCGTCAGGGACTCCACGGCCGCACCAAGTTGACTATGAGCCTTACCGGCCTGTCCATGTGGCGTACCGACACCAGCCCGGTCGGCGGCATCAGCTTCGCCCCTAATGCCTATTGTTACCGCTGCCCTTATGGCAAGCGTCACCCGGAGTGTGACCTAGCCTGTGCCAATGAGCTGGAAACAATAATAAAGACAACCACTTCCGGTCAGGTGGCAGCCCTGATCGCCGAGCCGATTCAGGGCAATGGCGGCATGATTACCCCGCCGCCCGGCTATTTCAAACGGATAAAAGCAATCCTCGATCAATATAATATCCTGCTTATTGTTGACGAGGTCCAGACAGGCTTTGGCCGTACCGGTAAGATGTTTGCCATTGAACACTATGATGTTGAACCTGACATCATGACCATGGCTAAAGCGCTTGGTAACGGCACCCCGGTCGGCGCGTTTACCTCCCGCCCCGAGATTGCTGATAAATATACCCGTCCCGGTGCTTCCACGCTGGGCGGCAACCCGGTAACCTCAACCGCAGCCCTGGCGACCATTGAAGTAATAACCAGGTACAACCTGCCCGAACGGGCCAGAGAACTTGGGGAATACCTTAAGAGTGGTCTGGTTGAACTGCAGCGGAAGTATCCTGTCATCGGCGATATTCGCGGCCATGGCCTCATGCTGGGGGCTGAGCTGGTTAACCCTGACAAATCGCCAGCTTCAGAGCAGCTTGACACTATCCTGGAACAAATGAAAAACCGTGGTTTCCTCATTGGCAAAAATGGCCCGGACCGGAACGTAATGGCCTTCCAGCCACCACTTGTCATTACCCATGAAGACTTGGATAATATGCTAAATCATCTTACAGATGTATTAGAATCATTAGCGTGATTTTATAGTAATCGAATCGCAAACGCCCCGCTTACCCGGGGCGTTTTTTATTAAGCGGTGCGAGGTTCGTTGCAACTAACCCCGCGCCCGTACTGATCGCTGCGGCCTCCGGGTACGGGCATCTTTTAGCCCGGTCCTAAGTGGCGTTATCGCCATACGGCGTTCCCGCGGCGCTGACAGGCGGACAATATGTGCAGCCCCCATAACCAATGCAACCGCCCCCCAGAAACCCGCAAATATTTGCCCGGCAGTTGATCCTATAAACACAGGCATATTGGCAGCAAACAACATTAACATAGCAGTAAGTGCAGTCAAGCTGACTAAAGAACCAAACTTACCGGTTTTAGTCTTAAAACCCTTCATACAACCGCTTCCCCTCATTAAAACTTCATACCTACTCTTCAGGCTCAATGCAGTATATGACAACAAGTCGTTTTTTATTAATCAAAACAGCAGTAGCCCACTATGGCCACTGCTGCTTCTGGTTATTCTAAACCTTATTTTTAAGAGGTAACGTAATATAAAACTGGGTTCCTACATTAGGTGCGCTTTCGACACGAATCCTGCCACCATGCTTTTCAACAATCCACTGCGCAATAGACAGGCCGAGTCCGGCGCCGCCTGTTTCCCGATGCCGGGCTTTATCACCACGAAAGAAGCGGTCAAAAACGCGTGGCATGTCCTCAGACAAAATCCCGCAGCCAGTATCTTCCACTGTCAATACAACCTGATTTTGGAGTTTGGAGCAGGTAATAGTTATTTTCCCTGGCGGTGAGGTATATTTCAATGCATTATCAAATAAAATAACCAGCAACTGGTGCAGGCGTTCCCGGTCTGCAGTTATTTCAATCTGGGGTTCTATGCTTACGTTAAGCTCTAGACCTTTGAGTTCAACCAGAGGCCTGAACTGTTCAACTACTGTCTCAAGCACTTCATTTATCACAACCGCTTTAAGCTGTAGCTCCAGCTGATTGGCGTCGGCTCTTGCCAGCGTAAGCAAGGTAGAAACAAGTTTGTTCATGCGTATTGCTTCCCGGAGTATATTAGTAACACGCGTACTTTCCTGCTCGACAGTGTTTTCAGGATGACGCAGCATCAGTTCCGCATTGGTCTTTACTACAGTTAGCGGCGTTCGCAGCTCATGAGAGGCATCAGCGACAAACTGCTGTTGCCGTTCCCACGCAGTTTGAATAGGTACAAGCGCCATACGCGCCAGGTAATATCCTGCCAAGCCGATAACCAGTATTCCTGCAAACAGCCCGGAAGCAATAATGATTAACAATTGTCTCAGCATAGCAACCTCTGAGTCAACAATACTTACGGCAATAACCTCCTGAATCTCCAGCCTGCTGCCGTCAGATCTAAATAAAACGTTTTCATCATATTGATATGGCAAACATAATACTCTGTATATATGGTCGGCGTATGTCTTCACAGTAAGATTGCCACTTTCCAGCTGCGTGGCTAACGCCTTAAGGTTTTCCCCGTCTTCAGCTGAAATTGGAGTCAATATGGCGACCTGTCCATTGGCATCCCGCAGCAGCATAATAACCCGGGGATCAAAGAATATCGAACGTCTCCTGTTAATGTCAGGCCGTCCATTAACAACCTTAAAAGAGCTAATCCGGTCCTTCATGGCATTATCAATATTATCGAACAGTTGCGAACTTACGTAAGAATATAACGTCGCGCCGAAAACCAGAAAAATCAGGATAACGACCACTGAGTTCAACAGCGTCAGCTTACGGAGAATTTTTGCAAACATACTTACTTCTCCCTTAACATGAACCCGGCACCACGCACAGTGTTAATAAGGGCATCTTTGCCAAAAGGAGCTAATTTTTTTCTTAGATAGTGCACATACAAATCAACAATGCCTGCTGTTGTCTCCGATTCAAAGCCCCAGATGCGATCAAAAATCTGTTCCCGCGTAAGTATTTGTTCACTATTTAACACAAAAAACTCCAACAACTCAAACTCCTTCAGCGTTAAATCCAAAGGCTGCTCGCCAATTGCTGCCTGTTTGAGCTTAGCATTAATTAAAATGTCATGATAAGCAATCTCGCCTTCCTGTCCGACATTGCCGCGTCTTCGCAGCAAAGCTTTTACCCTTGCCAGCAGTTCAGGTACAGCGAACGGTTTTACAAGATAGTCATCGGCTCCGTTATTGAGCCCTGTTACCTTATCCTCTACGCTGTCTCTGGCAGTCAACAGGAGTATGGGCGTAATATTTCCCTTGCTCCTGAGCCGCTTAACTATTTCCAGCCCGGTCACCTCAGGCAGCATAATATCTAAAATTAACAAATCATGAATCCCCTGTTCTGCCAGGTATAATCCCTCATCACCTGTGCCAACACCGTCCACCAGATAGTTTTCTTCACTGAGGACGTCAGTGACGGCCTCCCGGAGTGGCTTTTCATCCTCAACAACAAGAATTCTCACTTGGGGCCTCCTGTTCCATTAAACAACATTCTAAGTGTAAGATATGCCTAAATAAAAAAGGCTATGCAAAACTGCCTGTTTGCAGCCGCGCAGCCTCTTAGTTATTTATTCTTTTACCCGCACATAGGTGGGCACCGAATAGGCAAATATTTTTTTATCAATCTCAATGTTCGCATAAGTGTAAAGTACCACCTGCTCAGAAATACGCTGCACGCAGCCACCTATAATATAGCAAACCCCATTGAGAAAATCACTCATGCGCTGCTGAGTGGCAACATCGACCTGCTGATAGTTGACAATAATGGAAATACTTGTTTTTAGGTAGTCAGCATAGGCCTGTACGTCGTCGAACCCTGTTGGTAAATCAACAATTACCTTCAAGTTACCTGATGATTGACTATGTACCTTCAACTTGGGACGACGTTCGTTTTCCTGCAATGTTTCTTTAGCAGTCGGTACGTCCGACCTGTCTAATGCCACAGCTTGATCATCAACCGGTATTAAAAAATTAGTTAATTTATCAATTAATCCAAGGGCCATCATTAATTGCCTCCCCATAGGATATTACTCCATTTTTTGGGATATTCGACAATGATTATGCTAATTCCTGCCAGATCAAGGCGAAAAATCCTAGTATAAATAAAATAGAGCAAAAACTCCTAGTAAGTCAGGACTTTTATACTAGCAAAAGACAAAATCTGCTGCAGTAACCAAAAAAGACCACGTCTGTAGTCTTTTTTGGTGGAGAATGAAACTAAAATTTATAGTTTGCACCAAAGCCCATACCTTTTGCTTTAATACCTAAATCATTGTTTTCAAAACTGCGGTACCCTGCATCAAGTGTTACATTGCTTCCTACACCGTAAGTTAAACCGGCTTTCCAGTCTTGGACATTTTCAGAGCGGATATAGGATGCATAACTGTCTACCTTGTTGGCAACGGCTCCTCTATAAGCGACACCGGCAAACATTTCGCTAGTTGAAACAGCGTCATTACTTGCTTTAAGCTCAGATTTTACATTACCAACAGAAACAGCAATATTTTTATTCAATTTATACTGCAGCCCGATTTCGGTGGAATTCAGATTCATATCATTAAAGTAGCCATAAGCGGGGGAATAGAAGGTTTGCGACTCAGAATTCAGATAGTCACCGGTAATAGCAAGTTTATCGCTTAAACCATAGGCAGCCTGAAAATTATTATTTTTTAGCTTGCCCATGTCACCAAGGACGTCCACACTGCTCTCTAGATTATAATGAGAATAACCAATCTCTCCCTGCCCTGCGGCTGTATCGATACCTGGTACACTTGCAAAAGCCGTACCGGCCAGTGTAAGAGAAGCAAGCATGGTTGTCAGGATCAGTTTTTTCATGGGTAATCTTCCTCCTCAAAATTTGTATACAAGGTTGTTGTGTAACTGGCTATACCGATAGTATACTATTC
>NZ_DATMXX010000205.1:0-9152 GCF_035561255.1 Sporomusa sp.
TCAATATGTCCGTACATAGTCATTAAATAAATTATAACATACATTTTTTGTCTGTCAATTATATTTTTATAAACAGGCGCCAATAATAAGCCGATTATTTCGTATGGTTAAAGGAGAGTTTATAGCGATCTCCGCGAAAAACACTCACCGTGACCACAAAAGGATTATCTTGCTGATTCAATCCTATTTTCATAATTTTTAATGCCGGTTGATTCTGGGTTGCCTGTAACCAGGACGCCTCGTAGGAATTCAATAAAACGGGCTCGACATAGGAAGTAAATTTTGAGATGGTTACCCCGAAATGGGCAGCAAGTAAATCAAATATCCGTTCTTCCAAGTTGGCCTGCAACAAGTCAGGAAAAACATTGATAGGTAAATACAATGTTTCCACTGCAGCCGGTTCCTCATTAAACAGCCTTAAACGAATAATTTCGTAGACCTTCATTCCTGGCCCGAGCTGTAACTGTTTGGCAACCCAGGAAGGAGGGTCAATAATATGGCTGCTCATCGGGACATGCTTGGTTCCAAATTCTTCAGGATAATAAAAATTTATGGTTAAATCTCCGGCCAGCTTAGGTCTTGAAACAAAGGTCCCTACCCCTTTTTTCCGGACTAAAATTCCTTCCCTGACTAAATCCAGAACCGCCTGCCGTACAGTCGCCCGGCTTACTTGATACATATCGACAAGCTGCATTTCATTAGGAATCTGCTCGCCAGCAGACCATATACCTGCTTCAATCTTATCCCGGATGATTTTCTTTAATTGATAATATAACGGAATACCTTTATCACCATTTAATTGCACTTGTTACGTCCTTCCTCTCAGCGGTGATTTTACAGCACAAACCTCCTGCAAAACCAATTTCAGCCCGGCAAAGGTTCAATTCAAATTTGGCGGTTGCGTCAATGGTTTCATTATAATATAAACAAGCAAAAAAACAAATCCCTTTGCTCCGGCTTCAATGTGACTTGTCTTTTTCCTTTTCATGGGTGTACAATACTTCCAGACACTACATGACAGCGAGGATACTTCTACATGGTTCATACAGCGGAGACAGGCCACAGCATGAATAGGGATAAGGCCAAGGATTTTGCACGCAATCAGAGCATGTTTGATGATGAACAGCTTGACCATGTGTTAAATATTAAGGAGGAAAGAAAATGAAAAAAAATGCGGCTTACGAAGCAAGAGTTAGATAGCGAGCGTATTCGTAAAATATTGGAGACCACATTTTATGGCGTTTTATCTACTGTATCAGAAGATGGGATGCCCTATGGTGTGCCTCTAAACCATGTATTGGAAAACAACAAACTATACTTCCACTGCGCGGTAAATTCCCGTGGAACTGCTGAAGCGAGGGTTTATTTCGAAAATATAGGGTTTACCATTGAGAAGACGCAATTGAAAATTGCACGGGCCGGAGGCAACTGACTCAAGGGGACTCAAGGGGACGGTTCTCTTGAGTCAGTTTATTCTCTTATATCCACCGAGCATTCCACGGAAGTCAGCAAGATTGGGATATGCTTCTTGACAATCTCTTTCTAATTGACCATTTCCCTTTTACCCTTCTTTTTCAACTTGCCTGCTGCTAGTTTTGTATTCTCAGTAACTCTAAATTTGACTACCCTGCTTATTAAATCGTAAGGCAATAGCTTGTCTGTAGGAAACTGTACTGATCCTTTTGCTCCTTTATATTCCGATAATTCATGTTTAAATGCGTCAATTCCGCTAGGACCTGGATAAAACCCAATATGATTTTTATGAGCAGCAAAATGAACTAGATTTCCATGCAACGCAAAAGTAGGCATTTGCCAGCTTATCTTTTCTTCCGCATCTGGAGCAGCCTCTTTAATGACTTTTCTTAACGTTTTAAGTATTTCCTGAACCTCGGGAGAAAATTGGCAAATATATTCATCAATTGATTTAACCGCTGTTTGTTTCCTTCCATGGTTTCTCCTTTGCAAAAATTTTTAATTTCTGTTAACACCATATATCGTTCCTGATTTCTTGGCATAATACCCATTGTCCAAACAAAGGATGCATTCCAGATCAATCATATCATTTGGAGCGGGTTGATAATCATACTATTCCCTTAGGCAGTAATATAGGACACTAAAAGCACTAAGCATGGCATCGCGAATGGGTTCCCTTCGCTATTGCCATGCTCATTTAATCCTAATGGTCCATGCAGCTAATATTTGCTAGCATATATTATGTACATACTGAGAACAGGAAGACAGTACCACCGTCCCCTCGTCTTCTACAACCGCCATACAAGCTGGACGAACAGGTCATCAACCACCTCAGTCAGCCGCTGACTGCGAAATCGGGCAAGAGTAGCATGATCAGGCGCCTTTTCCCGGCCTAAGAGGTATAGAAAGTTGATGTCCCTGCGGCATGCTTGTTCGAGCTTGCCGCTAGAATAGATACCGTTCATGTAGCCGTAGATGAGGATTTTGAATAGACATTTCGGTGAGATCTCGATTCTCACCATGCGGGAGTACGCAGCGTATAGTTTGCTGTAATCCATCCCTTCCAATATCGCGTTGAGTAATCGCACCGAATCGTCTGCCGGGATTAGTTCGCCAATTTCCATCGGCAAGACCAGTTGATATATGCTCCCTCTGTTGTATAATTTGAGTGTAATTTCTTGGTTTTCACAAACTGATTTTACAACAAAAGAACGGTTTCCGGCTACTGCCGGTTACCGTTCTTTTGTTCGTCTTAGGGGCTTCTTAGTGCGACAGTCCCTTTCGTTTCGATTTTTATCCCGGCTGGAGCTCCCCTTAGCAAAAACATAAATATTATATGGCGTTCTGCTCGGTTCCCTTATTGTTTATTGGTCTTTGGATGACTGGTTTAATAAAGAGCTCGCTATAAACCAAAGTTATTATTGAAGCTATTAAACTTAAAACACTCATAGTCATGAAGAAGTATTTATAACATTTCGTATGAGTCAACCCAGTAAGAGCCAATTGAGACAAGCCTGCTCCACTATGAGGCATACACGGAGGATATTGCAGCAATTCTATGAATTACGTCTGGATGCTCCCCATATCTAGATATGATTTTGCGAAGGATTGCATAATGCTTTCGAGAGAACCAGAAGAAGACCTGAGCCATCAAATTGGTAGCAACCGATAAACTAACCAAAGGTCCTCCGGGAATGAGATTATTAAAAATCAAATTTGAAATTGTTTTAAATCCTGGTGCAACACTAATAACAGCTCCAAATCCTACAGCTGCAGCCGTGAAAAAAATCGTCCTAGCAGAACCGTACCCTCCTCAAACAAAGCCAAAATTAGGGTTTAGCAAAGAGCTTGGTTTTAATGAAAGCCACAATGACCTTGGAGTCGACTGCTATCCTTCGCGAAAAATTACTCCCATGCCGCCACGCGGATAATGCCAGGAAAGCACTCCAGGGGGCGCCACCGCCAAACAGGTGCCGCATTCAAGGCAGGCCGCATATAAAACGCCTATAGTGCCGTCCGGTTGTTGAGAATAAACATGTGCGGGACAAACCCGCACCAGCAGAGGCCCGGCACCGGTGGCCGCTGCAGCCTTCTGATCAATCTGAATATGGGACTGTTCCACATCCGTTTCATATCGGTTCCTGTCGAGCCGCTCGGTAACCGTTCCAAATGGAGTCTTGCTCTTACTCATAATGCCCTCGCTCCCGTATACATGTCCTTAATTAGGTGAAAGAAATTCAGGGGGCTTTTTTTCAACATCTTCATGGTACTAGGAATCAAGTGCTGTCGAGGAGTCGTGTCCAGGTTGTACATGCCATACATAAAATCGCTCAATAGCTGCCCGTAGGCTCCATACATGCGTGGATTTTCAAGAAAATGGGGCGCTCTCGCATAGGTACGCATGTCCTTGCCCACGAAAATATTGTCCAGTTCCACACAGTATGCATCCAGAGAGGACTTCGAAAAATCGCCCTTTAACAGTGCGGTGTCTATGGCCCTGGCGGCGGCCAGGCCGGAACCTGCGGCCAGGTCCATGCCACGCACGGTACAGCCGGTGTTCAGCGCCAGCCCAATGGCATCGCCGACCACCACCAGTCCGGACCTTGTCAGGTCATGAACCATTGCCTGACCGCCTTCGGGAACCATATGGCACCCGTACTCCAACAATTCTCCTCCTTTGAGAAATGGTTTAATTGCGGGATGGGACAAAAACCTGTCGTGCAGTTCCGATACCGTTTCGCCTTTACTGACCAGATCATCAAGCCTGACCACTATACCGATAGACAGGGATTCCAGGTTCGTATATAGGAATCCGCCTCCGCCGACACCATTGGTACAGTCGCCAACCACGGCATAGGCAACGCCTTCGTCGCCCGTCAAGTTGAAGCGCTCCTCAATGACATTTCGAGGCAGGCCAATGACAGACTTTACGCCCACAGCCAAATGTTTCATCGGTTCCTGCGCTCGGATCCCCGCGTTACGGCAGACAAACGAATTTACCCCGTCAGCGGCGACCACCACATGAGCCCGCAATTCGTCGCCGCCGGCACGGATGCCTACGATGCGTTCTTGTTCCATCACCAACGCATCCACCCTGACACCCGACATAAGCACAGCTCCCGCCTCTTCACACTTGGTGGCCAGCCATTCGTCCAGTCTAGCTCGCTGCACGGACACAGCGGTTACGGACTGTCCCAACCGCGCGTCGCCGTAATCCACGTTCACAAAGGACGTTGGCGAAAGAAAACTCATGCAATTTCGGGTAATACGCCGTTCCACAGGAGCTTGGTCAATAAACCCCGGCAGGACCTCTTCCATGACGCGACAGTAAAATACCCCACCCGACAGGTTTTTGCTGCCAGGACTCTGCCCCCGTTCCACCAATAGCACGGAATGCCCCTTGGCCGACAATTGGTGCGCCGTGACACAACCGGCCACGCCGGCTCCGACAACAATGACGTCAAAGTCAACGTCCGTAGTTACAACATTATCCACCTATTCCTTTAACCTCCTTTTTTGCCGTCCCATATCTTCAGAAAGCGACAATGTTGCAGGGCATACCCTCCTGAAAGGGCGGCATAAAGTTCTGTTATGCCGCCCGACATTCGTTTATTCGCCCTTGAGAGTCTTAATCACATGCCGCGCTGCCACACGTCCTGAAGCATGGGCAAACCCGTTAGCCGTACCGGGAACATCCAGATTGTAGGTATCGCCGTAGAGTCCGCTGGCTTCGTTGCCCACGGCATACAGACCGGGAATGGGCTGGTAGTCGTTGTCCGTGACCTGCAGGTTGCCGTTTACGCGGATGCCGCCGTCGGACACAAGCACGCTGGGCGCCATGTTGATGGCGTAGAACGGACCCTTGCGCACAGGACGGAGAAACTTGTCGGGTTTAAAAAACATCGGATCGTAGCCTTTGTCGCACGCGTCGTTGTATTCGGCCACAGTCGCGGCGAACACAGCGGGATCAAGCCCGATGGCCTTGCTCAGTTCCTTGATGGTGTCGCCCTTCCAGGCAATGCCTTCGGCCACGTCCTGGTCCAGTTCCGCCTGAAGGCGGGTAAGTTTCATATGATACTCAATGAAGTCGCCAAGACCGATGTCCGAACCTTCCTCCATGAGGTGGCGCACGGTGTCGGCGTCTATGATGGCGTATACCACCCCTTCGGGCTGCTTGGCAATGGTATTACCCGCATCGGCGAAGCTCATAGCCACTTCCTCGCTGGCGAAACGGCGTCCGGTCTTATTGACCCACAGCACGGGCTGAGAACCGGCACCACTAACATGCGAGGTAAGTGTTTTGGTGCGCGCGCAGGGAATGATCATCACCGCGCCCAAATTTTCCGTGTCAGCGCCGACCTCAAGCGCCATGGTAAGTCCGTCGCCCGTGTTCTCGGTGGGCACGCATTGATAAGTGTAGTCGGCGGATCGGTGAAGCCACGAGTAATTCTTTACCATAGCAGGGTTGTTTCCGTAGCCACCGGAGGCCAGAATGACCGCCTTAGCGCCAATGTTCATAAGGTTTCCTTTTGAATCCAGCGCCTGAACGCCCGCAACGGCCCCATCACGCATCAATAACTTCTTGGCCGGTGTTGACGTGAAAATATCCACCCCTGCATTGATGCAGGCACGCAGCAACACTTCCTGCACGCGCGCACCCAAGCCATCCGGCCGGTGGAAGGTGTAGAGTTCAAGAGGTTGATCATAGGCGTAAATGGTCACATCGGTATAAACGATGCCCAGCGACTTCAAAATATTGATGGTTTCCGCCGTATTATCTACCTGCATCCGCACAACGTCCGGATTGGCGCGGTGGTGGCTGTAATCCGTATACCGACGAAAGCCTTCCTCGCGTGTAGGGAAATGCTTTCCCGGAGTCGCGGGAGTTTTGCGCTCCTTTTGTTCACTGGATTCAAAGGCAGCCGTACCTTCGGCATAAATAGACGTTCCACCTGTCTCCGCCATCTTTTCCAGCAACGCGACACGCAAGCCCCCCTGCGCGCCGGTGAGCGCCGCGGACTTACCTGAACCGCCTCCGCCAATAACGACAAGATCATATTCCACGTCAAATGAGATGTTTTGATCAGCCATGTTTTTTCCTCCTCTTTAATTGTATTGATATTTCCTGGCGTTGGGTCATCCTATATTTTTGAATGCCGAAACCAGCGCAGGGACAACCTTGTACAGGTCGCCCAGGATACCGTAGTCACATTTTTTGAATATTCCGGCTTCCGGGTCATTGTTGACGGCAACCACTACCTTGGCGTCGCGAATGCCGGATGTATGCTGCGGTTGCCCGGAAATACCCACGGCAATGTAAAGATCGGGCGCGATCTGGTTGTGCGACGAGCCTACGACGCGGTGCGCGGGGAACCAGCGCATATCGTCGCAAACAGGCAGCGTGCAGGCTATTTCAGCGTGCATGGCATCTGCCAGCTCCTCTATAAGCTTCAAATCCTCCCTGAACCGCAGGCCCATACCCACGCCCACAACGCGGGCAGCAGTCAGCATTCCAGCACTTTCTGCCCCAGATTCGCTTGTTTCTACCAGTCTCAGCATTGCGCCTGGCTCCCCAACCGGTATTAGTTCTACCGGGGCGGGTTGCGCAGAGGATACTTCTATGTCCTCCCCATCAAAAATTACGGCTAGAGGGCCCTGAACCTCAACATCTTCCAAAACCTTGCCTTCTGCCGCGGACCGGCTTACCACAATGCGCTCACCGTTGACGGCTAGAGCACGAACGGTGCCGATCAGGGCGGCGTTCAGTTTCACGGCGGCAGCACCGAGTAACGTGCGACTTATCGGCGCGTCAGACGCCAGCACCAGCCTGGGCTCCGCGGCTTTGGCCGCATCGGCAACCTGCGCAGCATAAGCTTCTGCCGGCACGCCTTCTGCCGTTTCGAAACAGAGCACCCGATCAAAACCCAATTTAGCCATATCCTCCGCCAAGGCACGCGGCCCCACTACAGCCGCCAGGACCTGGCCACCAAGCCTGCGAGCCGCGTCAAGCATGCCGCCGGCACGGCGTTCGTCTATAATAATGATCCAGTTGTTCATAGTTATTGCGATCTCCTTCCAGTTACAGGACTACGACATGGAACGTGTTCACAGTACACCGTCTGCGCGCAGAGCGGCCATGAGCTGTTCGCACGCCGTCACGGGGTCGTTCCCGTCTATGATCCGCGCCGGAGGCGTATCGGGGAACCTAGTTCCCCTGGAATTGACGGCGGCGACGGGAGCAAGACTCAAATCAGCCAACACCAGCCGTTCTACAGGTTTTTTGCGCGCCGCGAGAATTTCCTTCATGCCCGGTGCGTTTTGCTCGGCCCGGCTTGCCGATACTGCAAGCACCACAGGCCCCTTAACTTCAAGCACCTGCGATGCGCTGCCCAGCTTGCGCGTCACCCGCAGACAGCCCTGCTCCGTCTCGGCCGATACAACACCGGCCACAGCCGGCCAGCCAAGCTGGCCCATCAATGCGGCAACCACACCATAGTCCCAAGCGGAATCGCCGATAAGCACCGCATCAACGCCTTCAACGCGCCGGATTGCAGCGGCTAGAACCGCACCCGTCACTGAACTGTCCACATCTGTCAGGGCGTCAGTAACCACCACAGTGCGCGCCGCCCCTCGGGCCGCAGCCCATGCCGCATCACCGTCGCCCACCGTCAGGCCGATAATCTCTCCGCCTGCGGCTATGGCCTCAGCAATCTCCATTGCTGCCGGGTCGTCGTCACTTACCGACATTTTTACGCCTCGCCAATCAACGCTTCCGTCCACTCCCACCCGGGCGTCCTGCGGGTTTCTCGACCATTTAAACACAACGATGATTCTCATGAGGCTCCCCCCTTTACCTTGATGATCAATGCGCAGTTTGTCCCGCATCCACCGGATAGACAGCGCCCGCCATGAAGGACGCCAGTGGCGATGCCAGGAAAAGGACGATGCCCGCAATCTCTTCCGGACTGGCTATGCGGTTGGCCGCATTGAACGTCTTGACCAATTCGCGCATGGTCGGATCAGCCAGCCAGCCACTGGTCATTTCGGTTCCTGTTAAGCCGGGGGCGATTGCGTTGATGCGGATGTTGTCCTTAGCATATTCAATACCTGCTGCCTTGGTAAGTCCCGCTACACCATGCTTAGCCGCCACATAAGGGCTCATTCCCCGGTCTGCGATGAGACTGGCTACCGAGCCGCAGTTAATGATCGCTCCACCTCCCTGCTTAAGCATTTCGGGAATTTCGTACTTCATGCACAGGAACAACCCCTTAAGGTCAACATTCATAATTTTGTCAAAATCCTCTTCACTCTGATCCACCAAATTGGCCGTCACCGGCAACAGGCCGGAGTTGTTAAACGCCACGTCGAGGCGACCGTATTTCTCCACAGTCGTATTGACGAAACGTTGTACATCAGCCGCAACGCTGACGTCCCCCTGCACGAAGATGGCCTCGGCGTCCACAGCCCTGATGCGGGCCAGAGTTTCGTCAGCGTTACTGCGTCCAGCTATGACCACCTTAGCGCCCTGCCGCGCAAAAGCCACGGCCGTCGCTTGTCCGATGCCTGATCTGCCACCGGTGATGAGAACCACCTGCCCAGTAAAATCCAATAATTGTTGAGACATGTTTTCCCTCCTCCAAGATATGTATAATTTAAAATATTTACAATTTACATTATAC